>NZ_JAUBQW010000051.1:0-38878 GCF_036701485.1 Microcoleus sp. Pol11C3
TCTATCCTTTCTCTGCGCTGTGCTTATCTCAATGGTCAACTTTCCGCTTGATGTATTTGCAAAAGTGAGATGCACCCTGCTTAGCATTCTCAGGTCGTGGATTTAAAAGACTACTGGGGTTTAGCTGCTTCAACTATAGCGTGAACCATCTTAATTGCCTCTGTGATAGGTATTTGACCACTTTCGACAGCCCTCATTAAATCCTGAGCATCTTGAGGGCTAATTAGATTAAGCTCAATTGGTTCTTTCAAGCAAACGATAAATTTTGTCTTGTCACTGTCTTCAAGCTTAGATGCGCTTTCTTTTGCTTCAACCTCGCTTAGCTGTTTTTTTAACTGTTTGAGAATTTCTGCTTGTTTCCCTTCCTTGGAAGTGCCATCAAAGAAGATCCTTTTTGCTCCAACGAGAGCTGCTGCACCTAATGCTGCACCGCCAACAACCAATCCTACTGGGGGTGCAACCGCTATTAGCCCAAAAAATATGGCTTGACCCCCGAAAGCCGCAACAGCCGCGCCAGCAGCACCAGCACCTACCACACCAACCCCAACATCAGCTAAAATTGCTAGCTTATCATGAGGATTTTTTTCCAGTTGCTCGATCGCTTTAAGGATTTGCTCCTTAGTTACGGTTTTATTTCCTGACATATTAAGCCTCTTGATTTTTTCAGCTTTTGTTTTTTAAGCAGTGATAACGTTGCGAAAAGCTTCATTGAAAACATCAATCAGTAGTTGAAAAAACAATTGGGCGATTTGAATAAACTCTTGTGTTACTCCAACTATGCCATCTACTTGACGGTAGCCTTGATCTAGTCTATGTCCAGCGATCGCACCAACAGTTATACCTAGCACTGCTGCCAATGGCGCTAACACCGGGCCTATAATTGGTACTGAACTTGCCAATAGCCCCACAGCCGCTCCTAGAGCAATGCCCGTAGCTAAATGAGGATGTGCCTTGACAAACTCGATAATTTTGATCAGAACAATTTTCCCTACTGCCAAAACTTTGTTACCAGCTTTTTTTGTGTAGCTAGCTAACTCGTGCAATCTGATAGTGACTTCGTGGGGCAAGCCGCTATCATTTAACCAGACATACAACTCGCTACTACTCATTGAATCGGCATCTACTTGCCAGAGAGCCATTTTTAAGTTTGCTTGGGGGAGGGATAATGGTTGTGCAGTCATTTTTTTCCTATGGGAAAGCTATAATAGTGCTTCTTAAATATGATTATAAATATAAAAGCTAAGTCTTGTCCAGTCGAATAAAGTCCGCTCAAGTATACACTGGTACATTATTAGCCAATTCACCACAGCAGAAAAAGCCGGACAAATTCCGTCAGGCCGGAAAAAGCAAGAAAAAGTCGCATATAATTGGTAAAGCTATGAAGACGCCTAAACTAATGGACGTTCAACAAGTCTTAATGCTGACAGATAACCTAGTTTTTGTCTATCCGGAAAAACACTTAGAGAATTTGGAATAGGTGATACGGTCGGGAACTTTGCAAGGTCAGAAATACTCAAAAATAGCAGATGAAGCTCACTGTAGTGAAGGTCACATTGTGGAAAGTTATGCAATCCTTGGAACGGCGTTCATTAATTGAAAAAATCCTGCAGGGCGATCGCACATTTTTCACTCTTGCACCGATACTAAAAGAGTATGTCAAAAGTAACTATTCCCGCCCAAACATAGAAAAAGAAGCCCGATCGCTCTTTTAGTAAAATTGGGGTTTTAGCCGTTCGCACTTAAATTTGATAGAATTAGGTATCTGCCAAACATCTGAACGATCGCTCAATGCACGTTATCAGCCGCAAAAAATTAAGAGACTACTGCCAAAATCATGCTGATTCCTGCGAAGCCCTCGATGATTGGTACAAGATTGCTAGTCAAGCCAACTGGACTAAACTTATTGAAGTTCAAACTATTTATCCTCAAGCTGAAGCCGTTGGAAATTTTACAATTTTCAATATCAAAGGAAATAAATATCGCTTAATCGTAAGTCTTAACTATCAAAAGCAGATTGTTTATATCAAGTACATTTTGACTCATGCAGAATATGACAAAGACAACTGGAAAAATGACCCTTACTTTTGACTCCGACAGGTACAGCAGCCTGCTATCTCAATATCAACCTCGAATCATCAAAAATGAAGATGAAAACGAGAGTTTTTTACAAATAGTTGAAAACTTGCTCTCTCGGAACAATCTAACTGCCGAAGAAGATACTCTGTTAGAACTTTTAGTCAAACTAATTGAGTATTATGAAGAAACTCACTATCAACTGAATGCTTCAACTCCCCACTCAAGACTTCTGCATTTGATGGATGCTAGAAGTTTAGAAGTAGCAGATTTAGTAGAAATTATTGGCACAGTTGAGACGGTAACTGAACTGGTTAACGGTCAGCTAGAAATTAGCAAAAAACAAGCTGAGGCTTTGGGAAAATTTTTTCATGTAAATCCGGGTTTGTTTCTGTTTGATTAATCGTAAACCATTATATAATACGTTGAAACTTGTTACGATCGCCCTTTATCCCCCTATCATGCTTCAAATCCGCCGCCGTCCCCCTAGCACCTCAGTCTCCGTACTCTACCTCAGCTACAAAATCGCCGTACCCGACGCCGAACCCCAGCACATCCTCGAAGAAATCGTCTGGCAAAAAGAAGTTGAAGTAGCCCAAAAGCGCGATCGCACGCCCTTAGCCGATCTTCACAAAAAACTCCCGTTTGCACCGCCCATCCGCGACTTCCTCAGCGCCCTCAAAAACGGTAAAACCACACCAGCAATCATCGCCGAAGTTAAAAAAGCTTCCCCCAGCAAAGGCGTAATTCGCGAAGATTTCGACCCGGTGGCGATCGCCCTAGCTTACCAACAAAACGGCGCTAGCTGCATCTCCGTACTCACCGATGAAAAGTTCTTTCAAGGCAGCTTCGACAACCTCGCTAAAATCCGTGCCGCCGTCGATTTACCCTTACTTTGCAAAGAGTTTATTATCTATCCCTACCAAATCTATCTCGCGCGGATTCACGGCGCGGATGCTGTATTGTTAATCGCAGCTATTCTATCTGACAAAGACTTACAATACTTTGTAAAAATTGTCAAGACTTTAGGCATGACAGCTTTAATAGAAGTTCACACTCTCGAAGAACTCGATCGAGTATTAACCCTAGAAGGCGTTAACCTGATCGGCATCAATAACCGCAACCTAGAAGACTTTTCCGTCAGCCTAGAAACTACCGGTCAACTATTAGCCGATCGACAAACCGAAATCCAAGCAAAAGGCATCCTCGTCGTCAGCGAGTCAGGAATCCACACTCCCGACGACCTAACTCAAGTTGCCACCGCCGGCGCCGAAGCCGTTCTCATCGGCGAATCTCTGGTCAAACAGCCGGACCCAGGCGCCGCTTTAGCCTCCCTTGTCCAAGCCCATCCGGGTCTGTGAAAGGCGAGACCGCTTGACAAACCACCCCTAATTCTGATAAAAAGTGATTGAGTAGGTAAATAATGAGAATTTCTAGCCTGCATCGACTCAAGCGCTACTGTAAAAAAGAAATAGCACTCAAAGCTATATTGCATAGAAATATTTTGCCAGAAAGCAATTAAATCTATTCTGTAAGCCTGTCGATCGCAAAATTTAGCGTGTCCAACGCACCCAGCCCCGAATATTCGATCGGCAAAGCAGGGGTTGTTGTACGGTTAGAAAACAAAGAAAAAAATCGGGCATCTAATGTTCACTTGTGATGCCTCATGCAATTGCAATGGGGTGTCGGTTCGCTGAGGTATATTAGCTTTCATGGAGCCAATCCCCCTTCCTTCGTACATTCATTATGAATTGCTACTTCAATTGTTAGAACGCAAAACGATGTTTGCTGTCAGTCCACAATCGCCGCAGCAGCAACAAGTTCACCAACTTATTATTACACTGCGTAAAGCCCTTGCCATTCAAAAGCAATTAGAACAAAGCTGCGAGCGATCAAACTTAGCGGTAGAACATCGCTGGTCTCTAAATGAAATTAACCAGAAGGGAGTTAAAAGTTAAAAAACTTAGAGTAGCGACGTGACGTATCGTATTTGATTTATTCTATATAACTCCCACAGAAAAACTTAGGACAATATCATGGACAACAAATTAATGCTGATGATTCCCGGCCCGACGCCGGTACCTGAAGCGGCATTGTTAGCGATGGCAAAACACCCGATGGGCCACCGCAGCAAAGAATTTGACGCGATTTTTGCAGAATGTACGGAAAACCTCAAATGGCTGCACCAAACAAAAAGTGACGTGCTGAGTTTAACTGTTTCTGGTACCGGCGCGATGGAAGCTGGGATAATTAATTTCTTGAGTGCGGGCGATCGAGTTTTAGTCGGCACCAACGGCAAATTTGGTGAACGTTGGGCTGAAGTCGCCGAAGCTTACGGTTTAAACGCCGAAATTATTAAAGCTGAGTGGGGCCAACCTTTAGACCCCGAACACTTCCGCGAAAAACTCGAAGCCGATACAGAGAAGCAAATCAAAGCTGTCATCATCACCCACTCGGAAACCTCCACCGGCGTCCTCAACGACCTCGAAACCATCAACCGCCACGTTAAAGCCCACGGTGAAGCTTTAATTATGGTCGATGCTGTCACTAGCTTAGGCGCTGTCAATATTCCGATGGACGCTTGGGGCATCGATGTCATTGCTTCGGGTTCTCAGAAAGCTTACATGATTCCTCCAGGTTTGGGTTTTGTGGCCGTCAGCCCCAAAGCTTGGGAAGCTTACAAAACTGCGAAACTGCCCCGCTATTATTTGGATTTGGGCAAATATAGCAAAGACGCTGCCAAAAATACCACTCCTTTTACTCCCCCTGTCAATATGTTTTTTGCCCTGCAAGCATCGCTGCAGATGATGAAAACAGAAGGGTTGGAAAATGTTTTCGCGCGGCACAAACGCTTAATGACAACTACTCGCGCTGCTGTAAAAGCTTTAGGTTTGCCCTTGTTTGCGGCTGATGATGCCGCCAGCCCTGCGATTACTTCGGTTATGCCGCCAGCATCCGTAGATGCTCAAAAAGTGCGGACTTTGATGAGAAAGAGATTTGACATTGCTCTCGCCGACGGACAAGACCATTTGAAAGGTAAAATCTTCCGAATCGGTCATTTGGGCTTTGTGTGCGATCGTGATATTCTAGCAGCAATTTCCTCTTTAGAAGTCGTGTTGCGAGAATTGGGTCATGAAGGCTACACTCCTGGTGCCGGCGTTGCCGCTGCTGCCAAATTCTTGGCTGAATCCTAATCTCAGTTGTTAAAGGATTTTGGATTTTTGATACTCTCTAAAATCTAAAATCCTTTTAATATGCTTCGGATAACCAATCAAAGATTTTATCCAACTGATCGAGAGTGACTAAACCGTATTGCCACAGAACCATCGGCAAGGAATTTGGGTCTTTATCACGCTGCCGCTGTTTGTCACCGCCACGACGTTCGGCGACAGCAATTGACGCGGGAGAAATTGCCAAATCTTCTTGTAAAAATCGAATTAATCGAGTGTATGTAGCGGATGCCATCTGATTTAACCTCTAAGTATAGGACACCATTTTCTGATGTGAACCTGATGTTTTTGATGAGTAATAAGCCAGTTTTAAATTTGTCTTGTTACCGTCGATAGCTTTTAAAACGCTATTAGCGGTTGAACTGCCAAACGTAATGCTGAGTGCGAGCGCACAAGCTAACCTTTCCCAAAAAGTGAAAGGCTTGGCAATTTTGCTGATGTCGGCCCGATCAACTTGCAATCGCGATCGAACCTAAACTGAATACCTCGGCATCTTTGCAGCGCGAATCAGAATAAATTCTGCTACCTAAAACTACTAAACCAAGTTCAGAGTTTAACTTCATCTGCCGAAATGCAGAATCCGCAAATCTACTTCGGCAAAATTAGTTAGATATTTCGATCAAACCCGAAACTGCTACCAGAAGTTAAGTTTGCCAGTTACCGCCAATTAACTTGGCTCGTAGCATATTACTTTAGATAGATTTAGTAGATTTAGCTCGATCGCCAGAACTTCCAGAGAATTTCTTTTCGTGTTGCTACACCTTGAGGCTGAGTATCGTCTCTCAGGATTGGTAACGAGTCGCTGACTCGTCTCATACCTGCGACCAACTATCTACAGCTTCCGGAAACAAGCTCAAGTCCTGACTGACTGAGATCGACATCGTAGCAAATCTTTCGGTATTTGTACTGAATCTTACATTAATATCTTAACAAATTTAATCAATTTTTGTAAAGTTTCTAAATTTTCTCCGGTATTCCGAAGGCAGGGGGCTCTCTGGGCGATGGGAACCGGGGGATTTTTTCTGTCTGCAGGTTTTACTGAAAGAGTCCGAAGTTTTACTGGAAAAACTCGATTTCAATACGATCGCCCACTTTGACACCGAGTTCAGCAGCTCGCCCGCCCCGGAGTTCAATCACTCGATCGACAGCAGTATCGGGCCCGTAGGTAGGACAAGGAGTGGCAGTACAAGGAGGTGCAGAAACTTCGATCGCCTCAACCACCCCATCTCGCAGAAAAATCATATCCAGAGAAATCTTGCAATTTTTCATCCAAAAATTGACCCCCCGCGCCGGTTTAAACTCAAACAGCATTCCTCTGTCATCCGGCAAAGAAGTTCTGTACATTAAACCCATAGCCTGCTGTTCCACTGTTTTCGCCACTTCGAGTTCGATTGGGCGATCGGCTATCCGAGCTCTAGCAGAAACAGGCAGCACTTGACCCGATGTTGTCGCCGTCGGAGACTGAGCCGCCAAAATACCAGTAGCACCAGCATTCGCGACAGGTAAAGTCGGCGAACATCCCAGCAAAAATATACTTACTCCAATACCGAGCAAATTAGTTAAATAATTCATATTGATTTTAGATTTGAGATTGTTGACTGTTGACTGTTGACTGTTAACTGTTGACTGCGTTGAGTGATGACAACTGACAACTGACAACAGTCAACTGACTGCTTCAAGCTTCCCGCATCACATAGCCAACACCACGCACCGTCTGAATCAAGCGCTTTTCGCCCTCATCTTCAATCTTGAGGCGCAGATAGCGGATGTAAACCTCTATCACATTCGACTCGCCCAGAAAGTCGTAACCCCAAACATTTTCCAGAATTTGTTCCCGAGTCAAAACCTCGCGGGGATGTTCCATCAAATACTTTAGCAGCTCAAATTCCTTCATCGTCAGGTCGATCGCCCGTCCGTTCCGCAGGGCCCGCCTAGAGGCCAAATCCAAAACTAAATCGCCAAACCTCAATTGTTCGTTGCTGGTGTTATCCGGCTGCAAATACAAGCGCACCAACTGCAAAAACTCGTCAGTGCGGTAAGGTTTGAGAAAATAATCATCCGCCCCTGCTTCCAGACAAGCTACGCGATCGTCAACTGTATCACGACCGACCAATAACAGCACCGGCACCCGATTGCCACTACTTCTGAGGTAAGAACACAGTGATAGCCCCGATTCAGCGCCAAGTATGCGATCGATTACAATCAAAGCTGGCTGCAATTCACGGGCTAAATTTTGGCCAGTGGCGGTATTAGAAGCCACTACCGGTTCGTAGCCGGAGGATTTTAAGTCGAGACTCAAGTGTCCGGCGAGAACTTCGTCTGTTTCAACTAGCAGGACACAGGGATTGCGATCGAGAGTAATTGCAGCCATTGAATTGACCGGTGAAGACCATAACTGTTCTAGCACGTCTTAAGGAAGAGAGGGAGAGTGGGAGAGAGGGAGAGGGGGAGAGGGGGAGAATGAGAGAATTACCAATTACCAATTAAGCTATTTGGCATTTTAAATTGAAGCTCGATCGCCCCGGGTTCTCCTGCCTGCGCCACAAGACTTTAAGTAAACAGTAGTTTACAAATTAAATGCGCTACAGCTTACCAATTACCAAATTGAATAATTTATGAGCATCATCGTATTTGGCAGTATCAACATCGACCTAGCAGCAAAAACTCCCCGGTTGCCGCAACCAGGGGAAACTATCATCGGTAGCAATTTTTTCACAGCAGGCGGTGGCAAAGGAGCAAATCAAGCCGTCGCCGCCGCCCGTCTCGGCACTTCCACCCACATCATCGGCCGCGTCGGTAACGATAGATTTGCTGAAGAATTATTGACAAATTTACAATCTTATGGTCTAAGTACAGACAATGTATTAATAGATCAAAACACTCATTCAGGTGTGGCAATTATCGCCGTAGACGAGACAGGTCAAAATAATATAATTGTGATTCCGGGCGCGAATAACAATGTCGGTGAAGCAGATATAGAACGTCTCAAAAAAATGTTACCGTCAGCTACATCTTTGCTGTTACAGTTAGAAATTCCCCTGGAAGTTGTCCAAAAAGCTGCGAAAGCTGGTCGTCAAGCGGGGGTGCGAGTTATTCTCGATCCAGCACCGGCTAGGGCGGATTTGCCGAGCGAACTTTATCCGCTAATTGACATTATCACGCCGAATGAAGTGGAAGCGGGCCAGTTAGTCGGTTTTCGGGTGAATGACACGGAAAAAGCGATTTTAGCTGCCAAACACTTGCAGGAGCGCGGTGTCAAGAATGTTATTGTCAAATTGGGCGATCGCGGGGCTGTTGCTGTTACTGCGGATGAGAGCTTTTTTGTACCGGCTTTTGCTGTGGAGGCGATCGACACTGTGGCTGCTGGCGATGCTTTTAACGGCGGGTTGGCCTCGGCATTAGATGCCGGTCTGTCTTTGTCGGAGGCGGTGCGGTGGGGCGCAGCAGCGGGCGCTCTGTGCACAACGAAAGTGGGTGCTCAAGTGGCTATGTGCGAGCGGGCAACTTTTGATGATTTTTTGCATAATAGAGTGATTGGATAAATCTTTGATTGATAGGTTAACCGCAGATTTCAAGCAGATAAACACAGATGAACGCAGATAATTTCAAGAGATGAAAGTGAACGACCATAATAGGTCTATTTTCTGTAAAAAAAATCCAAATCTTGTGGGGTGGGCTTCTAGCCCGCCCCAAATATGCAAGAATTTAAATCTGTTACAGCTTCCCCTACTGCGGCCGCTGAATAATTGTTTCAACTACCCGCCGCTTGACTTTTGGATCGATACCAATCAGCCGCACGTATTCGCCGCCGTGTTCCGCCAAACAAGTTTCTAAAGATGCAACCACATCTTTTTCCTGTGCATTGTTAATCGTCGCGCAACTTTGCCAAGAACCAGTTTTAAATCGGCGATTATCTGCATATTCCATGCCAATTTTGCAGCCTCTTGCTAATAACTGTTTTACTTGTTCCAATACCTCAGAACTCAGCCGCACCGCATGACCGTTACCACCTTCAGAACTTGGCTCGACGTAAGCCTTATAATATTTGGATGACGGGTCGTTTAATTGACTTTGCGTGGGTTCACCAGCAGGAACATTGGCGCTTCCTGGAACGTTGAACAGCCGCGATTGGTTGTATTCATCTACTAAGCGCATTTCCTGAATCCGCTTTTGTTGACCCACCATCAAACTGCCCATTTCTAATAAATGAGCGAGGCTGAAATTCGGGTTCTGGAAATCCGGCGCTGCTTCCAAAGTGTTTACCAAACGCTTAGAAACTCGCTCTATTCCTATTTTATGAATGAATTCACGGATTTGTTCGTCGTAAATGCGCGATCGCAAAGCGCTAAAAAAGTCGATTGACTGATCGATAAAATTATCAACTAACCCCACAATCTCGCTTTTTGACAATTTGTCCGACTCAAAAATTCCGCCGACAATCCCAATTTTATCATCGCGACTGGGTTCCCAATAAAACTTTTCCATCCGCCCGTCGCGAATCAGCGGCGCGTACAGCGTAGAAAAGTCATTTCCGGTGACAATAATTGGCACTCGGTGCAGCGGCGTGCTGTCATAACTTCCCGGTAACTGCACATTAGTTGGATTGTCAGCAATATTCATCAGAGTCGCATTGACCATCTGAGTATTGACAGTATATTGAGTAGTAGTATCGAACCTGCCAGCACCGGCATCCAAATCGTTAATAAAGATGGCGCACATCTCGCCGCGCACCCGAATTTGCTCCGCCGCTTCCCGGTAGCGCAAGCGAATTAAACGCGCCGGATCTCCGGCATCCGGGCTTTCTAATTCCCCACCAGATATCATCACCGGTTCAAAGCCCATCCGCCGAAAAACCAGTTCGGTTTGAAAAGTTTTGCCTTCTCCTTTGCGGCCGTGAATTCCCAAAATTAGGGGAACTCTTACCCCGGGCAAATTTAAAAAGTTCTTAGTGACGTGCACCGCAACTTTATCGAGAAAGTTAGGAGAAATGTAATAACTCATCAGTAGATTTGTGAGGGATTAATTGATGTTACTGTTATGATTTTATGACAAAACTAACAGCCTGCACCGCTAACCTGGATTTTTACCGTACAATCTAGGTCTACATATTATGTGTTAAGGAGCGATTCGTGAGTCCAGAAACCTTATTAAAAGAACCAACCGTGCAAGCCGAAGCCAGTCCCTTCAGTTCTGAGAGCTTCGACAGCTATGTAATGACGACTTACGGGCGTTTTGCGCTCGCCCTAGAACGGGGCCTCGGCTGCCGCGTTTGGGATACCGAGGGCCGCGAATATCTCGATTTTGTGGCGGGTATTGCTACCTGCACTCTCGGACACGCCCACCCGGCAATGATTGCAGCGGTAACTCAGCAAATTCAGACCCTGCACCACGTTTCTAATCTTTATTACATCCCCGTACAGGGCGAGCTGGCAAAGTGGCTTGTAGACCATTCTTGCGCGGACAGAGCCTTCTTTTGCAACTCCGGCGCGGAAGCTAATGAAGCGGCAATTAAACTCGCTCGCAAGTACGCCCACGAAAAATTAAATATCTCGAATCCGACAATCATTACCGCCGTTGCGAGTTTCCACGGGCGGACTTTGGCGACAATTACGGCAACGGGACAGCCTAAATACCAGAAGGGTTTTAGCCCTTTGGTTCCGGGATTTCACTACGTGCCCTACAACGATATTAGTGCGATCGAAAGTGCGATCGAGCAACTCGACAAAGACGAACGCCAAGTAGCAGCAATTATGCTGGAAGCGCTGCAAGGCGAAGGCGGAGTTCGCCCCGGAGATATCGCCTACTTCCAGCGCATTCGGGAAATTTGCGACGAAAAAGGCATTTTGCTAATTCTCGACGAAGTGCAAGTCGGGATGGGACGCAGCGGCAAATACTGGGGCTACGAAAACCTCGGTATTGAACCGGATATCTTTACGTCTGCCAAAGGATTGGGCGGCGGTATCCCGATCGGCGCTATGCTGTGCAAATCTTTCTGCGATGTATTTGAACCGGGAAGTCACGCCAGCACATTCGGCGGCAATCCTTTTGCTTGCGCTGTCGCTTTGTGCGTTTGCCAAACTTTAGAAGGGGAAAACCTTCTGGAAAACGTGCAGCAGCGCGGGGAACAGTTAAAAGCAGGGCTCAACAAGTTGGCGGCAGCATATCCCCATTTAATTGCCGAAGTGCGCGGCTGGGGTTTGATTGTCGGGATGGAATTGCAAGCTGACATCGAACTGACATCGGGCGATATCGTCAAATCTGCCATCGCCGCAGGAGTGCTCTTGGTTCCAGCAGGGCCGAAAGTGCTGAGGTTTGTCCCGCCGCTGATTGTCACCGCCGCTGAAGTCGATCGAGCTCTGCAGGCAGTGGAAGCAGCGCTGCGTTCTCAAGCGGTACAGTAAGTCTATTGAGTCGTAAGTAACCACACAAAATTAATTACATGAAGACTCCTTGCTAGGTAAGGGTTTCAGTAGAAATATTGTGTAATTAATTCGGAACTACTACTTATTTGTGTTAGCTGTAGCGCTGCAACTGGCGATTGCCCATTGGTGTCAACTTAACGTCAAACCCATTTATAGACTGATGTTTGACTATTAAGGCCAGATTTCCCCTAGCCCTTAATAAGGGGGGGACAGGAGTCTTCTCAAAGTCCTGCTTATTAAGGGGGATTTAGGGGGATCTAGACTTTGCCTAAAAGCGACATTTATCAGGGGTTTCAGGCTTAAGTTGACACCAATGGCGATTGCCATATCTAGACCCACTATTCCTCAGAAACGCGGTTTCTTTCCAGATTTCTCGTTATCACACCCAATAGTTTCCCAGAAACCGAGTTTCTTAGTCTAATATCTATCAGGGTAAAATTAAACCCGCCCCGCTGCAAGTCTGGCGGGGCGGGTTTGTTAAGTTTAAGACTTGTGCCGAAGCCTGTTTTTTTTAGGCAAATACGTTGTGGCGATGTGTATGGTGGAAAAATCAGGTTTGTTTAATCCCCTGGGCGACTCCTACCTCCGGTTAGAGATTGAAATTTAAACCAGGAAGTGATTTAATTGCTGCACAGAAGCAGCGATCCTATCGTTAATAGTTCGGCGGAATGCACGATGGACGAACAGCGTCGCAAAACTGATGTTAATATGCTCCAAGCGCTGCTGGAAAATCCTGGGGACTCAGGAATAGATTTGATTTTGAGGACGAACCCAAAGTCGATCGACTTTGGCTTCGTGCAAACGCTTTATTTGGAAGAAGTGGCACTGACGCGAGAAAGCTTGCTGAAAGCTGCAAAATTTTTCCAAAGGACGATCGCACCCTTAGAATCTGCAAAAGGAAATTATAAATTGCCCGCAACCGGGGCAGCATATCTGGCTTTTTTAGCAGAAGTATTGCAGGCAGTCGCGCGCGGCGCTGATTCGCAGCACCTGTACTCGCTGCTGAGAAACAATTTAGACAAACTCGACCAGAATTTCGCACAACTGCTGCGCCACTGGGCCACTTTGGTGTTTTCTGCTGCCAAAGAATCGGAGACTAGGCGCATTGCAGCGTTAATTGGCAATCTGAGCAACAAAATTGGGCGGTTTCCCCTCGGCAGTAAGGCTCATAACTTGGAAATCGAAATTGCCGGTTACGAAACAGTTGCTAAGGTGTTTACCCGCAAAGACTTTCCCCAAGAATGGGCGGTGATGCAAAACAATCTGGGCAACGCTTATAGCGATCGCCCCAAAGGTGATAAGGCTCAAAATATCGAACAGGCGATCGCTTGCTTTGAAAATGCTCTACAAGTACGCACGCCCGAACAGTACCCGGAACAGTGGGCGACGCTGCAAAACAATCTGGGGAACGCTTACAGCGAGCGTCTCAGGGGAGATCCGGCAGACAATCTAGAACAGGCGATCACCTGCTATCAAAACGCGCTGCGAGTTCGCAGCCGCGAGGCTTTCGGGCAAGAGTGGGCGAGCACTCAAAACAATCTCGGCCGTGCTTACAGCCGGCGGCTGCGGGGCAACCGAGCTGAAAATCTGGAACTGGCAGTCGCTTGCTACCACAATGCTTTGCAAGTCTACAACCGCAAGGTGTTTCCCCGGCGTTGGGCTACAACTCAAAATAATTTGGCAAATGCTTACGCCGAGTTGCTGCGGGGCAACAGAGCTGAAAATCTCGAATACGCGGTTACGTGCTATCAGAGAGCTTTGCAGGTGCGGACTCGGGAAGCTTTTCCGCAGCAGTGGGCGACGACTCAAAGGAATTTGGGCCGGGTGTTTGTCGATCGCATCAAAGGCGATCCGGTGGAAAATTTGGAAATGGCGCTCGCCTGCTATCAAAATGCTTTACAAGTCTACACCCGCATCAAGTTTCCCGAAGCTTGGGCTTCGATCCAAACTTACCTCGGTAGGATCTACAGTCGCCGATCCAAAGGGGAAAAAGCCGAAAATATGGAAATGGCGATCGCCTGCTATCAAAATGCTTTACTGTTTTGCAACCGCCAAAAATCTCCCGAACGCTGGGCCATGCTGTGTGCCTACCTCGGCCGCGCTTTCTGCGAACACCTGAAAGGGGAAAAAAACCGCAACCTCAAAAGCGCGATCGCCTGCTATCAAAATGCGGGCGAAGTCTACACCAGACAGGCATATCCGAACCGCTGGGCAATGCTGCAAATTTATCTCGGCAGGGCTTATTCGCAACTGACGGAGGCGGAAAACTTGTCTCACATGGAAAGCGCGATCGGCTGCTATCAAAACGCCACCCAAGTCTACACTCGCGAAATCTATCCCCACCGCTGGGCTGAAATTTTATTTTATTTGGGTCAAGCTTACCGAGTTCGAGGCGACTTGCTCCGCGCCTACGGGGTTTTTACTGCTGCAGTCGATACTGTTGAATTCTTGCGTTGCGAAGTTGGGGTTGATACAGCCGATTTTGGGGATCAGACGAGTACCGCAAAAGTCAAATTAACCCGCACCTGGGCTGGACTCTATAAATGCCTGGTGCAAGTTTGCCTGGAACTCGGCGCCAGCCAACCTGAATATTACGCTAAGGCTCTGGAATACGCCGAACGCCACAAAAATCGGAATTTGGTAGAACTGCTGGTTAAATGCCACTTGACTCCGAAAGCCGAAATTCCCGCAGCGGTGCGAAGCGAGTTGGAGTCGCTGCAACTGGAAATAGCGGGGGAACAGCGGCACCAAGAACAGGGAGAACCTGAGCCGAACACGACCTTGATTTCTGAGGGCGATAGCCAAGGTTTGAGCAGCGGTTCTCTACTGCCGAACTCGGACTTCATGCACTTAAATCACTTGTGGAAGCAGTTTGATAGGTTGATTGCGCGGGAGGTGCAGGCAAACGACCCTTTCTTCAGCCTAGCTCACAAAGTTGAACCGATCGCTTTCGAGCAAATTCGCCAATTGTTGCCGGATGACAATTGCGCTGCTGTGGTGTGGGCCAGTTTGGGGGAGTTGCTGGTTGCTTTTGTGGTGGTAAAGAGTACACAATATCCCACCGTTCACCTGTGTTCGCAGGAAAATGCTTTGGCTGCCGAAAGTTGGGGCCAGGAGTACCTCACCGCTTATTCTGAACAAAAAGGTCGCTGGATCAATCATCTCCCGACTCGCCTCAAACGCTTGGCTACGATGCTGGAAATCGATCGAGTGGTGGCGCTGATTCCGGAGAATTGCGATCGGCTGATTTTTGTGCCGCACCGATTTTTGCACGCTTTGCCACTCCACGCTTTGCCTTTGGCGGGGAGAGACGGGTTTGAGGACGATGGGGGAATTTTTAGGTCTGGGTGGAGCGATCGCAGCGGTTTTGATTTGGAAACCTACACCCTTTCGGATTTTTCTCAAAGTTCGTCTTTTGGCGACGTTGCAGCGCCTGCTGCTTATTTGATCGATCGATTTGCCGGAGGAATTCGTTATGCTCCTAGCTGTCAACTATTGCTGTTGAGACAAAGTGCACACGGAGCGGCTATTGGTCGGTACAGACCCGGTTTGCAGCAGCTTTTGGCAATTCCAACTTTCACCAGAGATGCCTTCTACAGCAACATTGAAATCGGTAATATTTCCCAGTATTTTGCCAGTACAGAAGTTGTGCGCCATAAGCCGGCAATTAAAGAGGCTTTTTCCCAACAAATGTCTGCTAATAATGGGAATTCGCCCCAGCAAAGAGGGCAGTTGCAGGAGAAAAAATGCGCTCATTTTGCTTGTTTGAGCTTGCTTAATTTGGCTTGGCCACTGAAATCTGCCGTGTTTTTGAGGAATGATTCTCTGAGTTTGGAGGAAATTTTTAATCTGGATTTTCGGCAATATTTTTTAGTTACTTTATCGGGTTGCGAAATTGGCGCTGGCGGAGTTAGCACTGCTGGAGGAGATTTTGTGGGTTTGTCGGCGGGTTTGTTGTATGCTGGCACGTCTAGTGTGGTTAGCAGTCTTTGGAAGGTGAACGATGTTTCTACGCTGCTGTTGACGAGCAAGTTTTATGAAAATCTGGGACGGTTTTCTCGGTTGCAGGTGGGAGATGTGGCGATCGCCCTGGGGGACGCTCAAAGGTGGCTGCGGGATTTGACTAGCGAGGAATTGGAGGTGTTGCTGGCGGATTTTCAACCTCAAATTTCCCAAATGTTCGATCGGCTTTCTCAAAGTTCTCGCCTGATTGCGGAGGCTTCTTTGCAGCAAATCCGCAACCGCAAACCCTATCCTTTTGCCAATCCTTATTATTGGGCGGCTTTTACTGCGGCTGGGGTTTAGTGATTAGTTATTAGTCATCAGTCATCAGTCAACAGTCATCAGTCAACAGTCAACAGTCAACAATCATTAGTCATTTAAAAACCCGACACTAACAACTTATATAAAATTGTCAGTGTCGGGTACAAATTCAACAAATTACAGCAAAACTTTAGGATTTTTTGCCGAAAATTTGTTCTTTCAAGGCTTGAATTTCTTGACCTAATTGTTGCCGGTTGGAAGAGCGCAGCAAATAGCGGTAGACAAACCACCCAGTGTATCCGATACCAATTAGCTCGAATGTGGGTGCTAGCAGGGGGATGTCGTTGAGTTCATCTACTATCCCCAAAAGCACTTTCAAAGAGATAATCGAGGCTACAATTACACCGATAACAGTCAGGGGACTTTTGTACTGCTCGTAAAAGCTGCCTATGTAAGCCGGAAACTCGGACAAAATTGAGAGAATTTGTTCTTTGATCTGCTGGGTCTGACTTGGCGGTTCTTCGGTAATTATGACTTTTGTTGTACCGATCGAACTGTCTGCTTCATTTCCGGCAGGAACTTCGGTGATGATAACGGTTGTTTCTGGTTCGTTTGATGAAGTCATTTCTCCACTCGCAATAGTTTTTTGCTGGTTGGCGGCAGGTATTTCAACTGCTGCTGCGGCTGTTTCAAGAGCCGGTATTTCGACTGCTGCAACCTCCCCGTCGGTTGGTTCAAGAGCCGACACTTCGCCTGTTTCTGAAGTCGGTATATCGACTGCTGTAACTTCCACTGCTGGTTCGACAGTCGGCGTTTCGACTGTTTCGAGCGCAAGTTTTTCGACTTCTGAAACCTCTGCTGCTGATGGTTCAACAACCGGGATTTCGACTGTTTCAAGAGTCGGTGTTTCGACTTTTGAAACCTCCACTGCTGGCTGCTCTACGGGAGTTTCGGCTGGAATTTGGGCTTTGGGTTGTTCTGGGGTAGGAGTTTCGGCCGCCACACCAACACCAGGCAAATTCAAGTTGCTAATGGCATCAAGCAAGCGGGTTTTAGCCGTTCCTCGCTGGTGAAGGATTACCCAAGATTCTATCAGGTCGGGGCCGTGCATTGCACCTGTCAGAGCGGCTCTGAGCGATCGCATAATTAGCCCTTTGTTAAGATTTTTCTCTTTACTGAGCTTTTTAGTGATTTTCTGAGCTTCCGCTGATGTCAGGGAGGAATGACTTTCCATAGCTTCTACAACTGCTTGTAAAGCCTGTGCAGCCCCTGGTTGCTGCAATTGTGCGAGTGCTTCTTCTTCGTATTCCACCGTGGTGGAGAAGAATAACTTGCACATATCCACAGCATCGGTTAAGCGAACGAGACTCGGGCCGATTAAAGCAGCTATTTGTTCGAGCCAGGGGCGGTCTGCCTCCAAGTCAAACTCATAACCGCCTTTCTGCCACCAATAAGGTATCAGCAAATCTGTCAATTGTGGCACTGGCATTTTGTGCAGGTATTGACTGTTAAGCCAATTGAGTTTATCCCAGTCAAATTTTGCACCGGCTTTGTTGACTCGATAGAATGTAAATAATTCTGCTGCTTCCGACAGTGTAAATATTTCCTGCGTTGAATCGGGCGGAGTCCAACCGAGCAAAGTCATGTAATTGACTAAAGCTTCGGGGAGGTAGCCCATATCTTTGAAGTCAGAAATCGAGGTTACGCCGTCGCGTTTAGAAAGTTTTTGCCCTTGCGTGTTTAAAATCAGTGGCGTGTGGGCAAATTCTGGGATTGTCGCGCCCAAAGCTTCGTAGAGCAATATTTGTTTCGGAGTATTGCCGATGTGATCTTCGCCACGGATGACGTGGGTGATGGCCATGTCGATGTCATCGACAACTACTGCGAGGTTGTAGAGGGGTTGGCCGATAACGCCGCCGCTGGATGCACGGGCAATTACCATATCGCCGCCGAGGTCGCTACCTTTCCAGGTTACGGTGTCGCGTACCATGTCGTTCCAAGAGATGGTGCGATCGTCGTCGATGATAAACCGAATCACGGCTTGCCGCCCTTCGCCTTCAAAAGCCGCGCGCTCTTTGCTTGTCAAGTTGCGGTGGCGGTTGTCGTAGCGGGGGGCTTGTTTGTTGGCTTTTTGTGCTTCCCGCATTTCGTCGAGTTCTTCCGACGTGGTGTAGCAGCGGTAGGCGAGTCCATTGTCTAGCAGGGTTTGGACTGCTTGGCGGTATATTTCCAGACGCTGTGACTGAAAACTCGGACCTTCGTCCCACTCCATACCCAGCCAGGTGAGTCCTTCGAGGATGTTATCGGTGTATTCGCTTTTAGAACGTTCTACGTCTGTGTCTTCTACCCGCAGGATGAATTGGCCGCCTTGGTTGCGGGCAAACAGCCAGTTAAATACGGCGGTTCTGGCGGTACCGATGTGTAGGTTTCCGGTGGGACTGGGGGCTAGACGGACTCTGACATTCATGTAGATTTTTGCTTTGAGATTGGGGGCGATTTGCTGGTTGGGGGAATAGCTGATGTTTAAGACTTTAAATTTTATTATATTTTGTTGCCGAATTAACAGTTGTGCTTGGCAGGTGCTTTGCCTCGACTTGTTTGATATTCGACTATCGGGCGATCGGGCGAAAATCTCCGCCCAGGCACTAGAAGGCATCTTGATGATATTAGCATTGCGGGCGGCCAAGACAGGATTCACCTTTGGGACTATTTTTCACAGCACAAATAACTGCTTTAGGAGTACCCAAGGCGCACCTGATAACTATTGATGCTTGTAAAATGTTTGTGTGCGATCGACGACATTAAAATATATTTCCCTATGTCTGCTGCTAAAACCGAGTTTTCCGAATCTGTTGCGCCCTCACCCAAGTCTGTTGCGCCTGCTTGGCAGATTGAGTTGCTGTACGACGGTGAATGTCCTCTGTGCGTGCGGGAGGTTAATTTCTTAAAAAAACGCGACGCGGGGCGAGGTTTAGTGTCGTTTGTAGATATCGCGGATGATGGCTACAACCCGGAGGCCCACGGCGGAATCGACTACGAAACGGCGATGGGGCGGATTCACGCGATATTACCCGACGGTACGGCAATTAAAAATGTGGAGGTTTTTCGCCGTACCTACGAGATTTTAGGGATGGGATGGATTTATGCAGTTACTAAGTTACCAGTGATCGGGGCGATCGCCAATTGGCTGTACGGAATTTGGGCTGACTGGCGGCTGAAGCTGACGGGAAGGCCGGATTTAGCAACTATTATGAGCGATCGAACTCAGCGGATCGAGTGCGAAAGTCAGGGCCGCTGCCAACCCAACTCAAAATGAGTCATATTTAATAAGTTCGATCAACCTATCAGAAGATGTCAGCAGAAATAGATTACAACTAACATTAAAGATGGACTACTATTAAAGGTCAAGAAAAATGCAAGATGCAGGCTATACAGTCTTCATGGGCTTCGGTGGTATCTGGATACTTATGGGAATTGCCGCTGTAATTTTCCTGTTCAAATCGGACGGTCAAAAACTTAGGTTTGGCAAATGGGGATTGCTAGTTGCGATTCCGATTCTCGTGCCCATCGTCCTGGTTTTGACATATCAGATCGCCCGACCATTTATTATTCCACACCTTTGAGCGCTGCGGGGAGTCGATCTTTAAATTTAATTATAGGCAAATAGTTTGCGGAACTTGTGAGGAGATTTCTAGGAAAGGGGGATAAATGTTAGGAGTCGTTGATGGGGGTGGGTGGAGAATCGGCTACAACCTCACGCTGGCTTAACTTTGAGGCTTTACGGATCACCTTGTACTACACCCTCACCGATAACTCAGGTGGTACAACGACCAAGATAAGTCGCGGCACATAACTTTTGGAACTCTACCAAAGGCTTGGGTCAGTCCGCTGTGATCGCTAACGCGGACTCAAATTTTATGTTACAATGCACTACACAATGTAAGCTAGATAGATTATCTTTAACTTTAATCAATAACTGACAACCTACCCTATGTCACAATTTAAGGCTGTCCCATTGTTGAATGCAGAAGACTTTGAGAGGTATCAATGGACAGAGATACTAGACCGAGTAAACCCTAATGAATGCTGGAATTACTACGATAAATTTCAAGCGAAAGCCAAAGCCTATCAATTATCTGGTGACACGCTAGGGCAAGAAATTTTCAAATTTTTGAGTGAAATTACCTCTGTTTTGATGGAGCCTTTTGTATTGAATAATACCTCTACTTTAGAAGAGACTATTTTACCAGAGACTATGTTAGGGGATTTATCTGACGATCAACTCGCTTTGTTAAGGGAGTTAGTTGTCAGGGTAATTGAGCCCGAAATGCGGGCAAGAATAGCTGATATCCTCTGGATTTGTAAACGAGATCCAGAAAGGGGTAGACCAATTCAGATGGCTAAACTGGCTGTAGAGTCATATCTTCAAGCTGCTAAAAATCTTGAAAACACAGAAAATCAGAAAACTTGCCATGAAAGGCTACAGCGAGCAGCACAATTAGCCCCTCTAGTTGATGGGAAGAAGAGTACAGAAATGCGCTGCATAGTTATTTCTCACATTGAGCAACTTATAGATCGTTATGCAGTTGTAGAAGATGAGTTTATAACAGGTAGTGCAATGCAGGTACTTCAGGAGGATTTAAGGAAAAGCCTCAGTGTTATTAAGAGTAACAACCTTCCAAGCTATGCAGCAAAGTATGCAGCGATTGCCGCTCAGAAGGCAGTTTTTGCAGAAAACTTTCAAGACTACCATAAAGCTTTTTTTCAGAAGATAGCGTACCGCCAGATAGAAAGCGAGTGGTACAAGATAGCTAATGATAAAGAGGCTGAACGTAATGCAAGATTGTATATTGCAGAAGTTGAGGTTTGGTATGCTCAACAGGCATTAGTTAGAAATGAGCCTAATTCCTACATGGTAGCTGCTGGGAGACTGAAAAATGCAATCGCAGTCTTCAGAAAGATTGAAGATACCTTTGGAAAAAAACAAGATACCTCCGATCGCATACAAGACTTACACAAACAAATGCTTGATATCCAGAGAGAATCAATGTCTCTAATGGTTACTATTCCTATTGCTAAATCAGAGAAGTTTGATGACCCTGAAATGCAAAAACTAGCAAGAGAGCTGGTGCGAGGTAAGCCATTACGTGATGCCCTGTACTATCTGGCATTTGAATGCAAACTAATTCGCGATTTAGCAGATATTCAGGTAGAAGCAAAAGCAGATAAAAGTTTTCATTTAATTCCAACAGCTTTTATAGATGAAGAGGGAAAAACAAAAGCTATTAGTGGAGATGGCGAAGATAGTTTAGAGAATTCAATGTTTAGAATCGCTACTTTATATCAGAGCAGGTATGCGCTAAATTTTATTGTTCCTGCTTGCAATCAAATTTGTTCTGAGCATAGTGTGCATTTGGAAGATTTATCTTTTGTCGTTGTTGAGAATCCCTTTATTCCAAAAGGGCGTGAACCTCTTTATGCAAGAGGTTTATTAGCTGGCTTACAGGGAGATCCAGTAATTGCGGCACATCTATTAATTCCACAGCTAGAAAACTCCTTGCGTCATATTCTGAAGCAAAAAGGCTCTATTGCTTCCAATCTCACCTCTACCATGATTCAGGATGAGTACACTCTCAATAAAGTTCTCGATGTGCCTGATTTAAAGCAGATTTTGAATGAAAATACAATTTTTACTCTCAAGGGTTTACTCGTTGAACGAATTGGTTCTAATCTCAGAAATGAGATTTGTCATGGCTTATTTAGTCACAATCAATTCTTTACACCACAACTAGCCTATCTCTGGTGGTTAACGCTGTACTTATGTCTTATGCCAACTTACAGACAAGGGGTTGAGAATGAACATAAATGATAGAGATAGAGTCATACTATTGCTGCAATCGCACCACCAATGGGGCTGCGGCTGCAACTGGTGCTTCTTCGTCCGGGTCATCATCGGCATATTCCTCTATCCCAGTCCCTAAAGTTTCAGCTTCCCCCTCAATTTCTCTGGCATCTTCATCCCTGGCATCTCTGGGGATCAGGACACCCGTGATGAATGCGTTGCGGGGTTCTTGATTGCTTGGCAGAACTTCGTAACAAGACTGTCTGGGGCCAAGAATTTCTTGTCCGAGACTTAGTAGCCGTTCTGTGCGGCTGACACAATTTACCTTCTGATGTCGATTCGGGGTGTGTAAAACAAACGCTTGTACTGTGAAAACTCAGTACAAGCGGTTATTTTTCAGCATATCGCTTTTTTCAGCAATCTGAACATTTTCTACTTTGAACGGGACAGACGGGGCTCGAACCCGCAACTTCCGCCGTGACAGGGCGGTGCTCTAACCAATTGAACTACTGTCCCTCGTTTTGCCGTTTTTTCAGGCACAATTTCTATTATGCCTATAACGTCACCCTTTGTCAAGAGTTTTTTTGAACTTTTATTTGGAAGCCCAAAATCTGAGTCTCTTGCAGGGGACTGAAGTTGTTGTCGCTCACCAAAATCAGACCTCTGCTAGCATCCGCCAGGGCGGGGCCAAATGTCAACCCCTCAATGTTGTCTAGGGGAATTTTCAGCGTTTCCAAATCCAGCAGCAGGCGTTTTTGAGCGGGAGAAACCTCGCTGAGACGGCTTTGGAGGCTTTCGAGTGCTTCAATACGATCGCCCTTTTCCAGAGAAATCTCAAATAGTTTAACAGTAACTCCGGTTTCCAGGGAGAAAGCACGCTCTAAACTCAGCAAGCGGTTATCGTCGATCGCCAACAAATCCGCTAAACCGTTGGTAGTTAATTTTCCCACAGGATTCGCACCAGCGGGTAACGGTTCGGTGATGTAGAGAAAAGAAGCATCTGGATTGCCGCTTACGGCATCGTAACGCAAAATCCGGCACGGACTCCCGGTTTCCAGGGAAGCTACGGCGCCATCTTGAACCAAGGCATTTTCTGTGGCGGTGAATAGGTATTTGCGATCGGGCGTTAAAGTTAAACTTTCAAAAGCGAGATTGTTGCGGATGCCTTTACTGCCTTTGTCGTCGGGCAAAAACAGTTCAGGAATTGGCAGCGTTTTCAGGAGTTTACCATCGAGGGAGAACTCTTTGATAAAAGGATTTATTTGGCGATCGACATCTCCCTCCGAAGAAACAAACACGCTATTGCCAGTAAAAGTTATCCCTTCCGGATCTAAACTTAATTCAGGAAAACTTTTACCGTTTTCATCTAATAAAGTAGTGACACCCGTAAAAGTAACTTGCTTTTTTTCCAGTTTACCAGATTGCAAGTTAATTTTGAGGGTATAGAATCGCGCCGGAGCCTTGCTGCTGCGGTCATCAGAAATGGCATAATAAACTTGTTTCTCGGCATCATAAGTAATCCCCGAAAGTCCGCCAATTTCCGTCCCCTGAAACGGAGAACCTGTAGGAAATATTGCTCTCCCGATAAAATCTATTTTCGTAACAGCGAAAGATTGAGCTGACTGGTTTACCCAAATAGCAACAGTTGCTGCCATCAAAAAACAGACAATAAATATAGTTGCTTTTGCTAACTTTCGCATTTTACCAATAAATACATTATTACCTACCTTCCTCTTCCCTTTCTTCCTTCGCGCCCTACCCTTCGGGAACGGCTGCGCCGTACGCGCCTTCGCGGTTCATTAAATCAGAAAATCACGGCTCATGAGTCAGCAAAAAATTGGTCAACCAATCTTTAACCACATAAGTAGCACGACAGTCGTCCTCATTGTAGCGGACGATCGCCTCCAAGAGATCTCGATCGCCAGTTTTGAGCCAATCGTCGTACCAGCAGACGCACTGAGCACCATTAGCCTTAGCATCTCGCCAGTCAAAACCCAGCCAGCGGGCAATTGGTTTGAGTGCGTAACTCTCCACCGGCATAATCGCCTTTTGCGTCACTTGTTTGTGAATATCTACAAACCGTTTCAGCACGGGTTTCCACAAATAAGCTGGAGTATTGTAAAGTTTAGCCAGTCGCTTAAAAGTCTTGACTTCGTAGTCGCAAAAATGGAAAATCGGAGCAATAGGATAAGCCCACATTAATTCTAAAAATTGCTCCCAGATTGCACCTTCCTCTGCTGCTGATTCTGCTAAAAAACCGTGGAATTTTTCCGTATTGTTGTACCTGTCAACAACTAAGACTCCGTGGAGGTAATCCAAGTTTAACTCGGGTTCGGCTTCAATATCAAAGTAGAGTTCGATTGGGGCGATCGGCAAAAAGACAGGTTGAGAATAGGGAATTGGTTTCTTGCGGAGAATTGGCGCAGGTATAGAAGATGTCGCAGGTTTATTTTCTCTAATTTTTACTTCTTCAACTGCGATGTCATTCAAGATATTCTCTACAATATCTGGTACTATTTCAGATGAGTTAAGTTCTTCTGAATTCTCACTTCTACCTTCTTCTCGATCGTTAATCCATGTATCCGTGTCGTGCCTTCCTTCTTCCCTTCTTCCTTCTTCCTTCTTCCTTCTTCCTTCTTCCCGCAACAGTGGTTGATTTAGCAAGTGCGATTTAGCTTGCTGCACCACATCAAAAGCAACTCGGTCGGGGAATTCGGGATACTCAGCAAGCAGTTCGGAACTAGCATTAGCGAGAGCTTCTACATCAGTAATTTCGAGATTTTTTAGTCTAGCATAGCGGCTGGCAGTAACTCCCGGCAATAAGGAAAGATGTTTAATAGATTCGGCTTCGGCGTGACAGATAGTATACCAACCGCAAAGATTGCACTTTTGCCGGGAAATGAATACCTCTGGTTTATCCCGATTTTCTATCATCTGAATGCAGTTGTCTAAAATCTCGAACATCTGAGGAGTTCGCTGGTCGAGATTCACCTGCCACCACCCTTTTTTTCGCAGCATCAGCCACGCAGCCTCGGGTATTGTTTCCTGTAGGGAAGCTAAAACTTGGGCGTGAAAAGCTGCGATAATTTGATACTCTTGTTTTGGTCGCTTGCTAAGCCAAATATCCGCAGTAGCATAACTCCAATCGCCAAATTTTGATTTTCCCGGCTGTTTGATTAATAAATGGGGGCGGCTGATCAGGGTAATGTTTGAAGAGGGAAGATTGGAGGATGAAAGATGAACGGGAGTGTCGGGGATTTCGCCAAATTCTGGGAAATATTGACTGTCAATTCCTACCAGAGAAGTTGTTGCGCCGTTGGTTTTGCCGAATTCGCCCTGGATCAGAACTCCTCGGTAAATGCGATCGACTCCTTGCTGCATTAAACTCAATGTAGCGGCCGCGCCAGCTTCCCAATCCCCTCTAGGATAATATGGTTGTTGGTAAGTCTCCTGTTCCAAAGCTTGCTGCTGGTATGTCGCGCTGTCGCGCATCAGTTTCAGCAGAAAGTCGCTGGGGGGATCTAGTTGTTTCCAATCTCCGCAGGTATCTAAAAAAGCTCGGAGATGGCATCGCTGATAGGAAAGTAGTAGTTTGTCAGTTATTAACATTTCGTATTCGCAAGGCATAGAGTATCAGGCAAAAGGTATAAAATTCACAGCATTAGTTATTCAATATTAACGCTATCAATAATTCCCCAAAAAAAATGACAAAGGACAATCACCGGCAACAATTCCCTGCTTTGGCCAATAAAGCTTATTTTAACTACGGCGGACAAGGGCCGCTGCCTGAGCCTGCTTTAGAGGCGATTTATCAGGCTTACAAACGGGTGCAGCTTGGGGGGCCGTTTTCGGCGGAGGTGGGGGCTTGGGTGGTTCAGGAGGCGATGCTGACGCGACGTGCGATCGCATCTGAGTTGACCGTACCTCCTGAAACCATTGCCCTGACTGAAGATGTCACCGTCGGCTGCAATATTGCGCTGTGGGGCATTGACTGGAAAGCAGGCGACCATTTGCTGCTTTCTGATTGCGAACACCCCGGCATTGTAGCTAGTGTAATGGAACTTCAGCGCCGTTTCAACATTGAGGTTTCGATTTGTCCGTTGGCGGCTACTTTGAATGAAGGTGATCCGGTGGCGGTGATTGCTGATAGTTTGCAGCCAAATACTCGGTTGTTAGTTATCAGTCACATTTTGTGGAATACCGGTCAAGTTCTGCCTCTGGCTGAGATTGTGAAAGTATGTCATCAAACAGGAGTCAAAGTGTTGGTTGATGCGGCTCAATCTGTGGGGGTTTTACCTTTAAATTTGATTGAGTCTGGGGTTGACTTTTATGCTTTGACTGGTCACAAATGGTGGTGTGGTCCGGAAGGTTTGGGGGGACTTTATGTGAGTGCTGAAGCTTTGGCAGAATTGCATCCGGTGTTTATCGGTTGGCGGGGAATTGTGACGGATTCTAGTGCTAAAGTCCTTGGGTGGAAGCCTGGATCGCAGCGCTATGAAATTGCGACTTCGGCTTATCCTTTGTATGCGGGTTTGCGGAGTGCGATCGCCCTGCAACATGAATGGGGTACGATCGAGGAAAGGTATGCAGAAATTTGTCGTTTGAGCAAGTATCTCTGGGAGCGTTTGTCGGAACTTCCCGATGTGGAATGTTTGCGGAAATCTGCGCCGGAAGCGGGTTTGGTTTCGTTTCGATTAACTAATGGGATGCCGCACAAAAAGCTGGTCGATTTGTTGGAAAAACAGGGAGTTATGGTGCGGACAATTCTTAATCCTGACTGTGTGCGGGCTTGTGTTCACTATTTTACAACTGAGGCGGAGATTAATACGTTGGTTGGGGCGATCGCAAATCAATTAGTATAGCCGGGGCTGGTTTATTTATAGTCCTGGGTGCCCGGGTAGTCAGAAACCGGGCGATGGCTAAGATACCCAACCACCTCTTCGTCTTGTAGTAAGTTTATTCCGAGGATAAAACAAATAATTTTACTTAGTTCTACCCTTTTCTCTCGGTAGTCTTCACGAATAATAAGATCTCTAAATTTCCTTTCATTTTTAGTCAATTCAATAAGTGTGTTTAATTTTTTATATCCTTCCGGTAAGTAATATTCTACTTCTCCTTTACTAAGAACACAAGTTTTATCCTTCTCCCTTTTTTCTGTGATAAATATTTCCAATAATTGCAATTGTTGCTCGGTTAGATTCTCGTCTAACTTCGTTTTTCTCGACTTGATATGATTACAAATCTCTTCTAGAGCCTTGAAATTTTTACTCTCTATAGCCTTTTCAATTTCCTCAAACAATTTTTTACCATCCATACTTTTTTTGTCCTTAATAACATCTCGATATATTTTTGAATAATCCACTATAAACATTTTCTTGAGTTCTTCACTACCAATGTCTAAAATATAATCTAGGTCTGCAATTATGTAATTGTCAAACTCAAATTTTTTTAGAAATTTACGATATATTTCCAAATTATTTTTTCCACGTACCTCCAAAACTTCTATAATTTCACTGTTTTCGGCTTTCTTATAAATATTAATTAATTGCTCCAAAAAAATCCTATCGGTAATTCCTTCCACAAGAACTACCTTATCTGCAAAAAATATTTTCTCGTTGTTATGGCTATTAATTATGTGGAGAAGGTCTTTAGTTTCGTTAAAATCGCTTGTAAGAAAATTTTTTATAGTGCTTTTACCACTCGATTTATATACCCTCACAATCTTTGATATAGTTCTCTGATTAATAAATATAGGAGAATGCGTTGAAAAAATAAATTGGTTCTGTGTTAAATCAGCTAAATCAAAGAATAAGTCAAGGAGTAGAGATTGCCATTTAGGGTGTAAATGAACTTCAGGTTCATCTACAACGATCAAGCCATTTTTAATATTATATGCAAAAATTCCCAATAAAAAATTTAGAATTTCTTTTTCTCCCGAACTCGCCTGATGTAAATAAAATTTTGTATTTTCTTGGATTTTTAGCAGAATAATCTCATAAGTATTTGTGTTTGCATGTTTAAGCTCTACATTCCATGAATATCCCAATTTTTTTAAATGTTTAGTTACTAACTTAACTTCTTCATCGGCATCCCAATCTTTTTCGTAGCCTTGAGTCTTAGCAAGCGTTTCATAATTCCGTCTCTTTTGTGCAAAGTATATTGATGCTAGCTTTATTAAAGAAGTTGTACTTCGAGACGTAGCTGATGAAGAATTACTTAATAAATTATAATAGCTCTCACCCGCTAAGCTGACTTGAAGTAGCGGATCTCCTCCTCTGTAAGGCGAAAAATATACATATTTTGGGCTAAGGCGAGTATCAAGAGGTAAAAGCTGCAAATCAATAGCCTTCTGTATAACTATTGAGAAAAGTTCATAATAGTTCAAAAATTTAAGATAAATTAATTCTGGTGAATTCAAAGATGGTTGTACAAGTAAATTGTTGACTATGCTATATACTAACTCTTGATTTTCGGCTAACTCACCCAGTTTCCAATTTTCAACTTCATCAATTATTGGAGGAGATAAATATTGTATTGAAGGAGATAAATGTTGAATTTGGTAGTGACCACAAGCTAACTTTATTTGTTTTTTATATTGATTGATTGTTGCTATATTTTTTATATCTTGAGCATCTACTTTAAAAGTTATTTCGATTTTAGAGTCAGAAGCATCTGCACTGAATTTATCTAGATGATTCTCTGCCGGATCAAATAAAGCCAATCGCTGAATCCCCGCCGCTCCAATTCCCATACCATCATTTACCGAATAACTATGTAAAAAAAAGCTTCTTAAAATTATCAGCAGGATATCTAAAAAATTACTTTTTCCGCCCCCATTGGGGCCAATTAATATATTAAATTGGGGATCAAATTCGATATCTACTTTGTCTTGAAAGCTTTTTACATTTGTAATTTCTAAATGACTAATTCTCATTTATTTATTTTCTCATTTTTACCGCAACTGCTTCAATTATATCGCCTCGACTCGGAAAGTAGGGATTTGATTGTGTCACCCAACTTCGTTCCCCACAGGCACTCCACTATCAATCTCAGTATGAATGCAGAAAAGCTTATCAGTTTGATGATAAAAAAGTCGATCGCCCTTTCTCTAAAAAAACAAAGGCAGATCGCCCTTTTCACCTAAATATCTCCTGGACGCACCCCAACAAAAGAAACCCGGTTTTTCACTAAATCTGCCATTTCCACGCAGTATCTTCGCAAAAAACCCGGTTTCAGAGCTCTCAGGCCCAAGCCCTATTAATGACTGTGCCCGTGCCCGTGAGAATGTCCGTGATCACCATGAGAATGCCCACCGTGATTGTGTCCGTGATCGCCATGAGAATGCCCGTGTTCACCGTGAGAATGGCTGTGCTCGCGCTGCGCGGAAGCCAAACTCGGATTAACAGCGATCGCAGTTTCACTCAACAACGCTTCAATCTGCGGATTTGCCCACTCAGCCGCCATTTTCAGAAACTCTGGATGGTCATTCACGCAAGGCAATTTGCGGTAAGTAACTCCTTGACGCTGTTTCTGCAAAGACTCAATAATGTGGTCTACATCTAACAATGTTTCGTGATTTTCTGTGGCAAATCCGATCGGCATAAAGACGATCGCAGTTGCACCCAAATCAATCAAATTCTTCGCAGCCAACGTCGCATCCGGCTGTGTCCATTCAATCAGCGGCGTGTCGTGGTTCAGCCAACCCACCGAAATCAAAGGATAGCGATACATCAAACGTTCCCGCACGCGATCGTACAAAGCTTGACTTTCCACAATTCCCGAAGTAAAGCCCTTCGCCTTGTGCGGACAACCGTGATTCATCAGCACAATCCCAATCTGAGAAGGCAAATGCGCTACAGCTAAATCGTTCTTAATTTCCTCTTCTACCAAATCCGCCATTAGCTGGATGTAAGCAGGTTCATCGTAAAAAGAAGGAATGTAGCGCTGTCCTTTTACCCAATGTTCCTTACCATCAAAGGTTTGTGCTAAAGCTTTATTCACCTGTTCGACTGCAATGCCGCTGGTGAAAACAGAATCAACTACCAACAGCGGATAAATCAGAATTTTGTCAAATCCTTCTGCTTGAATTTGAGGGATTACTTGTTCCGGCAAAAACGGCGCGCAAAAGTTAAAAGCTTTGAACACTTTTACTTTATCGCCCCATTTCTCCTGTAAATTCTTTTCAATCCCGGCGCGCTGCTGTTCAAAAATTGCATTGTGCGGCGAAACGAATTGACCGTGTTGGTGACTCCACTCGTGCAAGTCAAAGATTGCTAAAATCTTTGCCAGCGGCGGATAAATCCAAAGCGGTACTGGGGCAAACTTTGCCGTAAGCAAATTTAAAGCTTGTTCGTTGTAGTTGGCAAAATCGTCGTAGCTTTCGACTTCGCCGTAACCCATCAGCAATACAGCAACGCGATCGTTACTTGCGGGTGCTGCAGATGTTTTGTACTCGATTTTTTCTGGAGAAGCAACCACTTTGTATTCCTCAATTTTATTTATTCTAAGATATCCAGGCAGGATGAAGGGTGAATCGGAGATTTTTCATTGTTTGCGATCGCACGACGGTTGCGCGCGGAGGGCTGATTCCCAGTTTCTGCGCCCATACTTCCCAGTCAAACCTCTTATTTATCCTAGAAAGCGGATTGATGAGCATCAGTCCTAAATCGGTTTTTTGACCCTGACCCGAAATTCGTAGGGCAGCTAAGCTGGCAGGCCTCTAATTTTCACAGTCCTGTTTCTTTAAGCTTTTGTGGGGTCAGCTTCGACGCCGCCGGAAAAGTTAAATCTAAATACAGAACAGCTTAAAACTAGAATCAGCCTTTGCTAAGCTTGACAGGGGATGGGGCGGGGGGGGATAAGTTTCATGTTTTCTTAAGACTCCCTGACCTTGCCTCTGATTAATGCGGTTTGGAGCGTTCCCAGCCTTTCACTTGGGGGCATACTCTTCAAACTAGACTCTATTATAAGTTTAACACCCTATCCCCTGGGGTAGTATATGATATAGTAGCTATATGATAAAGTTATGTTGCGAACTATATTAACTTTCTTGACGAACTATGAGACTGGTAATTTGCCCCGGAGTCCACGAACCAAAGCTAACCGACAGTTTCCTGACGGGACTTTCGGGGCTTTGGGGACTGGCAGCCGATCGCCAAAACCAGCAAATAGTCGAGCCTGTCAAGATTTTTCCCGCTCATAAATATCCGCCTTTTTCACCTCTTGACATATTGCACTTTTTGTGTAGGGAAGAGTTAGCAGGAGAAAGTCTAGTATTTGTCAGCTTTTCGGCAGGAGTAGCCGGGGCGATCGGGGCGGCTTGGATGTGGCAGCAACTCGGCGGCAAAGTCGGGGCTTTTTTTGCCTTAGACGGTTGGGGAGTACCCCTGGGGGGCAATTTTCCCATCCACCGAATCAGCCACGATCGCTTCACGCACAGGAGTTCAGCAATTCTCGGTGGCGGTGGAGAAAGCTTTTATGCAGAGCCCGCGATCGAACATTTGGATTTATGGCGAGCTCCCCAAACCGCAAAAGGCTGGCAAGTCAGCCAAACCGCCGCCGGCATTGAGACTGTCGCACCCACTACCGCAGCAAAATTTTTAGTCCACCTATTGAAACAATACGGAGTCCAATCAGTTGTTTAATCTTAATTTAGTATCCTCAGCGATCGCACCTATTGCCACCATCGCCCGCCTCGACAATTCTCTCACTTCAGGCACAACAAACAGCCTCAAACAGTGGTTAATATTTAGCGCCTCAGCATTTTTAGTCTCAATTCCAGTATTCGTGCAAGCACCGTTAGTGCGTTTATATCCAACCATCAGTTTGCTATCAACTATCCCCTGGTTCGTACTTAGTTTAATTCTAATTTTCCGCCCCAAAACCCAACTTTGGGGAGATTTATTATTAGGATTTGCCGGATGTTGGTTGGCAGGTTCTATTTATTGGGGCTGGTTTAGATGGGAACCTATTTTACATCTACCTATAGAAGCAATTGGCTTGCCTTTTGCTATTTGGTGCTTGGGCAAATCTTGGGGAAAAGTTGGCGGCTATTTTTATTTAGGTTCCCTATTGGGTACTGCCATTACTGATTTATATTTTTACTTAACTGGGTTGATGCCCTACTGGCGCCAAGTGATGCACGCGGAACCGGAATTAGCGATGCCGATTTTTCAAAGTGCGATCGGTCAAATTGAAACTCCTTGGGGCATAGGTTGCGCTCTAGTTTTAATCGCTGTGTTGCTAACAGTCGGTTTGCTGAGTTTGCGCGGCACGCAACTGCACTGGCGCGCGTTTAGCGGAGCTGTGTTAAGCACGCTTTTGGTAGATGGTTTATTTTGGCTGGCTGCTTCTGCTGCTTAAGATTTATGATTGGTTCCTATGTTGGTAATTTTTGACCGCAGATGTGGGCGGATTGACGCAGATTAACGCAGATTTTTTGATAGATGTAGTTTTGAGATTCCCGATTTATTAAAGAAGTCGGGAATTTTGGTATTTACTGAACAATTATGAGTTAAAATCTAAAATCTAAAATCTAAGAATCCCAAATCAATATCATGTCTTTCATTTCAATTCGCGGTGTAGAACATTATTACGAGTGGATAACGGCAGATAACAGTGCTGCACACAGTGGCAAACCAGTGATGGTATTTCTGCACGGCTGGGCGGGTTCAGCGCGCTACTGGGAAAGTACGGCACGGGCTATTGCTGATGATTTTGATTGTTTGCTCTACGATATGAGAGGTTTTGGCCGATCGCCCTTGCCCAAAGAGCCTCCTGAGTCAAGCTACGAACTCGAAACCTACGCCCGCGACTTAGCTGAATTATTAGAAGCTCTGAATTTAAGCCGCGTCTTTCTCAATGCTCACTCTACAGGAGCATCAATTGCTACTTTATTTCTCAACCTTTATCCCGAAAAAGTAGAAAAAGCAATTCTCACTTGCAGCGGGATTTTTGAATACGACGAAAAATCTTTTACAACTTTTCACAAGTTCGGTGGCTATGTGGTAAAATTTAGACCCTCTTGGTTGGCATCGATCCCCTTTGCCGATCGGCTATTTATGGCTCGGTTTTTGCGCCGTTCCCTGCCCAGAGAAGTCAGTCTGGCGTTTCTCAAGGATTTTTTAATGGCAGACGAGGAAGCTGCTATAGGTACAATGGTGACGGCCGTCAGCAAAAGAGCAGCCGAGGAAATGCCCCAAGAATTTGCACGGCTGAGTGTTCCCACACTGCTTGTGGCCGGAGAATTCGATCAAATTATCCCCGCCATCATGGGAGAGCAAGCCGCCTCCCTCAGCAAAAAAGTAGAATTTGTTATAATTCCTAATACGGCTCACTTTCCGATGCTGGAGGATGCCGCAACATACTTGCAGCTAATTCGAGACTTTTTGCCAGCAGCGGCTTAGCTGAGTTATTGTTCATCTAATGTACGATCGGACAAGCAAGCTTTGAGAACGGCTTTTGCTCCGATCTTAATTTTTAATTCCTAATTTCTTAAAGCGAAAGGTGGTACAATGAACGACCTCGACCAATACTATAAAGTGCTGGGACTGTTGCCGGGAGCTTCCAGAGAAGAAATTAGCCAAGCCTACAAGGATTTAGCGTTCATTTGGCACCCCGATCGCATCCCTAAAGACAATCCCAGACTACTACAGAAAGCTGAAGAAAAGATTAAGGAAATTAATCAAGCTCGCGAACAATTGCGATCGATTCAACCAAGAGGTCAGAATCAGAACGTTCAGCAAAAACATACTCAGCACAAACACACCCAGCACCAAAACACCCAGCACAAAAACACCCAGCACCAAAACACCCAGCAACAAAACGCTCAGTACAGAAACACTCAGCAACAAAATACTCAGTACAGAAACACTCAGCAACAAACTACCCAGCAACAAAATACCCAGTACAGAAATACTCAGCAACAAAATACCCAGCAACAAAATACCCAGCAACAAAATACCCAGCAACAAAATACCCAGCAACAAAATACTCAGTACAGAAATACCCAGCAACCCAATACTCAGCAACCCAATACTCAGTACCAAAACACTCAGCAACCCAATACTCAGTACCAAAACACTCAGTACAGAAATAGTCAGTATCCAAACACCCAGCACCAAAACACCCAGCCACCACCGGCCAACCCAAAAGAACCCCGCTACTCTTCTGAACCCTCTTCAGGAAAATATTCTGGAAATTATGCGGGAAATTATGGGGGAAACCCTGCAGGGCCCTATTCAGATGCGTCCCGCTACCAATCGCAGCAGCCGCCATCTCAGTCATCTCAGTCTTACCGCCAAGCTGCGCCGCAAGCTCCCGATTTGAGCGGTTCCAACTTCCAAGGAGCTTCCTTAAAAGAAAAGGATTTTTCAGGGAGAAACTTGAGCAATGCAAACTTGAGTGAAGCCGACTTAAGCGATGCTTTTCTACACAACGTCAACCTCACAGGCGCGAATTTGCACAAAGCAAACTTGTTCAGGGCCAATTTGTTAGGAGCTTGTTTGATCAATGCCAACTTGAGAGAAACCAACTTAATTGGAGCGGATTTGAGCGGTGCAGACTTAAGCGGTGCGGACTTAACAGGAGCGAAAATCGGTTACGGCGATCGAGTTATGGTCAAACTTACCCGGACTACATTAACAGGTACAATCTTACCCGACGGTACTGTTCATAGCTAAATTATTTAGTTTTTAGTCAGTGGTTGTAGACGCGGGTTTTACCCGCAATATTTGCTGCTAATCCAAATACAAAAAAAATCCGCCCTTTGCGAATTTGGGATAAAAACTTATATTCTGTCCGCTAGAACAACCGCAATAAAATTGGTTCGTAGTGAGGGCATTACTCGTCATAGTTTTATGAGGACTTGCATTCCTCGCTGCGTACCCATAATGGTTAAATTACTTGACATGATATTACGCGATCGCGATCGCACAAACCGAGTTTTTTTACCCGGTTCAAGAACTGCAACGAGGTCTTTTCGTTCATCAAACCCCGTTTGTCTCTCCAACACGGCTAATCGAGATTCATATTACAGCAAGCGCCAAAAGGGTTCCTGTTGTGTTTTTTCTTCCTTCTTCCTTCTTCCTTCTTCCTTCTTCCTTCTTCCTTCTTCCTTCCGTTATTAATTACTTCCGCCACGGCAATTGCGTAACTTTCGTCCAGCAGCCAGCATAGCGCCTCCCGCCATCAAACCCCCCACAGTCATCGGTTCGGGAACCGGCTCAGGTTGAACCGTCCCCACAGAACCGCCTTTAATAAATACAGCAGAATCTAACTTGCCATCGCCCACATCTTTAATGCGGATACTGAGAACATTCGTCTGATTTTGCTTGAGCAAACCCTCAAAACCTAAAACTTTAGTAAAACCGTCCAGCTTAATGATGTTAGCAGCAATACCTGTGACACTTGGGTTGTTAATATAGTCGGGGTGATCTGTAGAGCGATTATGTGGATCGGGAACAAGATTATTAATCGTAACTATTTTTCCGTCGCTCAATTTCGCCAAATTAGACCCGTTCAACAGCAGTTCAAAATCGTCATTATATTTAGAACCGCCGAACTCAGGAAACTCCTCAGAAGCAAATACATATTGAAAGAATAACTTGTCAACCGTGCTATTAGCAAAAAAACTGAGGTTTAGCTGAGTCAAATCCCCCTGTTCACCATTAGGACCAAAGTCCGTGCTTAAATCACTGTCCTTTGTCGTGAAGTTATCTTTCCGATTCTTACCCGGTATATCGGTGACTCTACCAGTGCTCAGAACAACACCTGATGTCAAACCGAAGGGGTCATTAGTGAAAGTGCCAAAAGCAGCCGAATTACCCGTAATTGAAACAGAGAAATTACTCAACCCGGCTGTATTAGCCCCCAATAAATTATTTTTTAAAGTCTCAGCGTTATTAGTTGCCCCTACCGAAAATGCCATTGCTGGCGCTGCCAACAAACTCAGAGCAGTAGTTAATGTAGCTGTTAAGGCAGCAATTTTGTGAGTAATTATCATAAATTTTTCCTAGAAGATACAAACCTGATGCTATGCACAACTTAATTTTTACATTATATAAGTATCAATGTCTAGTGCCTTTACAATAACTTTACACATAAGTGTATATACGCTTTTTGTGGTTAATTTTTTGGGTATTTGTTGGCAATTAGTCAGCCTATAAACCTCAGCGCAAAAATACCGAGGCAAAAACCCACGTACACAGACTAATAATTTTAGTAATTCTACACTGGAAACCAAAAAAACCGGATTTTGATACCGTTTGCGATCGCCAAAATGACTAATGACTAATAGCTAATGACTAATGACTAATAGCTAATGACTAATGACTTCGCCCAAAAAAACCATACAAGCCCCCGATTCCTGTCGTAGAGAGATAAAAATTTTTGACCATAGTTCAACTTCACAGATTCATCTGTGGAGTAAATCTAAAATCGTGGAGTCGCCGAAGTCTCGCCCCCGTCTAAAATCTAAAATCTCTAATTGACTGACTGATGACTAAAACCCCCTTGCTTCTCCTTCCCCGCGCGGATCGGCAGCCCCTTCCAACCAACCATCCGCAGTCAGGACGATCGCATTGGCATTGCCCCAGCCGTCACGTTCGAAAATCAGGTGTCCCCGCCGCCGCAACTCCGAAAGCGTCGCAGCCTCAAAACCTCCCCGTTCCACCATCAGGCGATCGGGCTGCCACTGGTGGTGAATTCTAGGTGCAGATACAGCATCGCCGACATTCATGTCGTAAACCAATACGTTCAGTACAATTTGCAGCACCGTGGTAATAATCGTGCTGCCTCCGGGAGCCCCCGCAGCGAGGCGGAATTTGCCATTTTCTGTCACTATGATCGGCGTCATGCTGGATAAAGGAGTTTTCCCCGGGGCGATCGAATTTGCCTCCCCCCCCACCAAACCAGACGACAAATTCGGCACTCCCGGCGCCGCTGCAAAATCATCCATCTCGTTGTTGAGCAAAATTCCCGTACCCGCGGCCACGACTCCAGCCCCAAAACCGCCATTCACCGTAAACGTCAAGCTTACTACATTGCGCTCTTTGTCAACTACCGTCAGGTGGGTAGTTTCGGGAGACTCCCACACAAAGCGACTCAAAGTTTCAGCGTCAACAGCTTTTACCTCGCTGGAGGGTCTGGCTTTTGACATTTGGATTTGCGATCGTCTCAATTTGCCATAATTGCTGCTAGTCAGAGCTTTGACCGGTACACTCACAAAATCCGGGTCGCCCAAATACTGTGCCCGGTCAGCATAAGCAATCCTCATGCTCTCCGCCAGCAAGTGCAAAGTATCTGGACTTTGCCTCCCCAACCTCTTGAGATCCGTATCTCCCAGAATATTTAAGATTTGCAACAAATGAACGCCGCCGGAAGAAGGAGGCGACATCGCGCAAATTTCGTAAGTGCGAAAGTTGCCACAAACCGGATTCCGCCAAATCGGCGTATAGTTTTTCAAATCTTCCAGAGTCATAATGCCGCCGTTTTTAGCCATATCGGCGGCGATCGCCCGCGCAATGTCCCCGGTATAAAAACTTTGCGGATTTTTGGCAATCTGCCGCAAAGTCCGCGCCAAATCCCGCTGCACCAAAAGCTCACCCGGCTGGTATAGAATACCGCTGCGAGTAAAAACCTCCCGCGCCGCCCGGTTTTTTTTGATCGCATCCTGTCGTCGCCCGGTAGCCGTGGTAAACCGCGAACTTACTGGAAAGCCTTTTTCAGCCAGGGCGATCGCCGGCGCCACCACCGCAGCCCAAGGCAACTTACCATACTCGCGGTGCACCGTATAAAGTCCAGCAACAGTACCCGGAATACCCGCCGCCAAATGCCCGTCCCGACTTGCCTTTGGGCGCACCTTACCTTGCTTGTCGAGGTACATATCCCGCGCCGCCCGTTTCGGAGCTCGTTCCCGGAAATCCAGCGCTTGCACAGTACCCGTTTCGGCCCGCCGCAGCAGCAAAAAACCCCCGCCGCCGATACCCGCCGAAAAAGGCTCCACCACCGAAATCGCCAAAGCGGTAGCAGCCGCCGCATCCACTGCATTGCCTCCCTGTTGTAGCAGGGCCAGCCCCGCAGCGCTCGCCAGAGGGTGAGCCGAAACTGCCATGCCCTGTTTGGTTCGCTGCTGCTGCAAGTTTGGCTGTAGCTGCGGCTGGCAGCCGCCCAACACCAAGACTGTTAGACAACAAGTATAAATTTGCACTTTGCTCAAGAACTTTGGCAACATTTTTTACGGGTGAGGCGAGGATTTTTTATAGTATACTTTTAGGAGTATCTTCCCTAAAATAGAGGTAATGAGTTCAACCGCAAATAAATTACCTGTTATGGCAGATGGGGAAACGATTTGACCCTGGGAGGCTCTCGCGGTACAAGAGGAAGAGAAAAATCAGGAACAGCTTAGGGTAACTTAATAATTAAACAAGTTGAAAAAAGCATCTTTTTTGAGAATATACTGATTTCAAAAAAGCTGATAAACGCAGAAAAACGGCGTTGCTGATTTACTGTAGGAAAAACTAAAGATGCAAATCATATAAACATTATTCACCAAGCTGCAAAATTATCAATTTATTTTTTTGCCTAGCCTGATTAAGCAATGACCAGCCAAACAATCAGTATTTTAGGTGATTGCTATGGCAATGCAACACATAGCATACTTAGCATAGCAGTTTTTGGGCAGTTGTTCGACTGGTGAGTAAATCAATAAAACAGGATTTACCCAATCTTGCTCTCAAGTTGGATTAAATAATTATAATTAGGTTTGTAGTGAGGAATCCAAGTCCTCACTCGCCCGCCCCTGGCTCACGAAAAACAAATTTATGATTAGCGATTAACCGGAATCGAACTGAGTCAGAAACCATTTTTTTTGTAGCTGTATAGTTATCCAAACAATCCTTTTGAATGAAACCGGATTTTTCTGGGTAAGTCCTATTTAAGCAAAAAGAGGCGATCGACTTTAGGAAAACTCAAGGGTGCATCTCACTTTTGCGAATGTGTCACAAAAGAGTTAAAATGAAAAACCTAGTAAAATCGTCAAATAAAGATGA
>NZ_JAUBQW010000279.1:0-2233 GCF_036701485.1 Microcoleus sp. Pol11C3
TCAATTGGCTCTGGCGCAGTAGAATCAGGAATTAAGCAAATAGCTAGACGAATTAAAATATCTGGAGCAAGTTGGAAATCAGAACATATTGGACAGGTATTGGCTCATCGATGTGCTTACTTAAATGACTTAATTGGTAAGCGAAGAAATAGTTGAGTATAAATACTCATCGCAAAAGTGACACGCTCCCAGTTTTGATTGCATAGGTATCTCTCACCCTGAACCGACAAATTCCACAGACTTGTTTGATTGCTCTGTGAAAGGTTTCAATGCCCCAATGAATATCATGAATCGTGACAAATTGACTTTTAGTTGTTTCTCGGATTTTTTCCGAGTTGGGTAAATATAAAATATAGTGTAAGCGAGTCGTCTTTTTTGAACACTTTCCTAAACAGTTTTATAAATCCAAATTCTTTCAAATGAGTGATTATTCCTTCATCTCGAATGTCAATAATCCCTACGGCACAATACTTTTGGGGTTCACTTGATACGGTTCTATTCTTTTTAACTGCGAATAAAAAACCCACTTTCTGGTTTTTGAGAAATTTTAAATTTTCTACTCCTGAATACCAACTATCACCCGTAACTATTTTTGGCTTCACCCCCCAATTCATGATTTCCGTCGTCATTTCTCTAAAATATTGATTTTTTGTTTTCCCCTCTTATCGATCATATATTCTATAATTTATCGGGACTGAATTACCATTGATGTCACTATAATACAGGGTAATTAAGTTTAACCCTATCATGGTTTTATGGTATTTACCAGACCAAAAATGACCTATTAATTTTGAACTTTTGGGGGTCGCTATAAGGTTTTTCTATTACTGTATCATCAATACTCATTATGCCTCCTTCTAATGTAATAATCTTCCGAGCTGTCTCGAATAAATCATAAATAGGGTGCATCTCACTTTGGCGATTATACCAAAAAAGGGTTAAAATGAAAAAGCTCGTAAAATCACCCAAAAATATGAGGCAAAGAAAATGATACCCTCAGACCAAGAACAGCTAAAAGCCCACTTAAAAGCGGCAGCAGAAATTCTTTACAGAAATACCGTTCCAACCGAGTTAGAAAGTTTTGACAGCATAGAAAAATCCCTCCGTCAGAAAATGCTAGAAGAAGTGGGTCCAGAACTAGGTAGCTTTTTTTTTCAGCAGTATCAGGAATTCAAACAGGAAAAACCAGAAAAATAAAATCAATAGTCGGTTCGCTTGACATTACAGATAATCAGGCGAAATATTTTGGATTGAAAGTTTATAGTCAAATCAGTCCACTGATGGAAAAATGCTGTCTTTTAATCAGTGCCAACGAATCTTATCAAATGGCCCAAAAAGATTTAGAGATTTTCACTGGTGTCAAAATCTCTCACACTACATTACATAGATTAGTCAAGCGAAAAGAATTTGAATTACCTGCATCGAAACAAGGAGTCCAAGAAATTACATTGGATGGGGGTAAAGTCAGGCTCCGCAACGAAAATAAAGGCGAGGGGTGTTACTGCAAAGACTATAAAGCCGTGTGTTTAGATAATGTTTATTCGGGAGCATTTTTTCAAAAAAATTAAGATTTAATTGATTGGACTAAGCTGTCAAAAGTTGCTACATCTTATGTATTGTTTAGGAGATAGTCACGCCGTAATTGGGAAGATATTTCAACAAATAGGAGACACCGAACAAAGACAAGAAATCTTAGATTGGTATCATCTGAAAGAAAATCTTTACAAGGTAGGAGGCTCAATAAAACGTTTAAAATTAGCAGAAAATATGTTGTGGCAAGGCAAGATAGATGAAGTTATAAATCTATTTAAACAAATGAAAAAAAAAAGAATTTAAAACATTTTGTAACTATTTAGAGGCCCATCGCGGCCGAATAGTCAACTACCAATACTATAAAGAAGAATCCATAAGTTCGATTGGTTCTGGAACAGTTGAATCAATTATTAAGCGAATTGGGTTTAGGGTGAAAATATCAGGAGCGCAATGGAATATTGAGAGCGTTCCCTCTATCCTTTCTCTTCGCCGTGCTTACCTCAACGGTCAACTTTCAACTTGATGTATTTGCCAAAGTGAGATGCACCCAATAAATAATAAATCTTTCGGTTCATATCTTTCTCTTAATAAGAAGCGATTGATAGAATCATGCGAAACATCTCCGGCTCTTCAGAACTTATGGTGATAACTTTATCTAATAAAAGATAGACTCGTGCATAAGACTAGAAGCTGAAACTCA
>NZ_JAUBQW010000052.1:0-38554 GCF_036701485.1 Microcoleus sp. Pol11C3
TCTTGCACTTTATTCTCGATCGCGCGCTCAAAACCCAGGCTACCTCAAGTGCGATCGATATATTCAGCAAGCCCTAAATAATAAAAGTTCCCGATCACGTCTCAAACTAGGCCGCCCTGTGTTAACCGTTAGCTGGGGAGTGAGGAGGGCGATCGCTGCTGACGCCATTTTCTTGGTAAAGCGCATCGCCAGGGTTCAACAAAGGCAGAAGCGCAGATATGATGTGATATTATGTCAGGTCAATTACCACCAATAAAATAGGTTTGTAGTGACGACTGCAAGTCCTGATAAAAATCAGAGGACTGGGATTCATCACTACAAACGCCAAATCGGTTATTTTACAGAACTAGAGATGAGAAACCGGGTCGAGTTCAAAAACAACCAAGTCAGAAAATGGGGCAGCTCTTGTTTGAGAAACTCGATTTTTCTCAAAAACCAAAACGCTTAAACCTTAGCAACATCCCCCGCTAAATCCATCAACGAACCCGCACCTTCCACCTTAGCAACATCTAACAAAGTCTTCAAAACCGAATCGGGATTCAAACTAATCGAATCAATTCCCAACTCAACTAAGAAACGAGCAAACTCAGGATAATCGCTGGGCGCCTGACCGCAAATTCCAATCTTGCGGCCGTACTTCTTCGCCGCTTTAATGGCAATTTCCACCATCCGCTTCACAGCTTCATTCCGTTCGTCAAAGATGTGCGCGACTAAAGCAGAATCCCGGTCTAATCCTAAAGTTAGCTGAGTTAAATCGTTAGAGCCGATCGAGAATCCGTCAAAAACTTGGGCAAATTCGTCAGCAAATATCACATTGCTCGGCAATTCGCACATCACATACACTTGCAAGCCGTTCTCGCCCTTAACTAAACCGTGTTTTGCCATCTCGGCTAACACTTTTCGGCCTTCCTCCGGGGTGCGACAAAATGGAATCATCGGAATCACATTTGTCAAGCCCATTTCGTCGCGAACTCGCTTTAATGCTTTGCATTCCAAAGCGTAAGCTTCGCGGTAATTCGGGTCGTAATAGCGAGAGGCGCCGCGCCACCCGATCATCGGGTTTTCTTCCTTGGGCTCAAACTGCCGCCCTCCCAAAAGATTAGCATATTCGTTGCTCTTGAAGTCGCTCATCCGCACGATGACTGGATTGGGATAAAATGCGGCGGCAATTGTGGCAATTCCGTGGGCTAGTTTGTCGGTGAAAAAATCGGGTTTGTGTGGGTAAAGGGCTGTGAGTTCTGCAATTTCTTCCTTGACTGATTCATCGGCCAATTCGTCAAAGTGAATCAGTGCCAGCGGGTGTGCTTTAATGTGATTGGCAATGATGAATTCTAGTCGCGCCAAGCCTACGCCGTCGCAAGGAATTGCTGATAAACCAAAGGCTTCTTCTGGGTTCCCGACATTCATTAAAATTTGAGTGCGGGTGCGGGGTAAATTCTCGATCGCAGTTTCTTGAATTTCAAAAGGAAGCAAATCGGCATAAACTTTACCTTCGTCTCCTTCCGAACAAGAAACAGTGATTTCTTGATGGTTTTTCAAGATTTGGGTGGCGTCGCCGGTGCCGACAATGGCAGGAATTCCCATTTCTCGGGCGATGATGGCGGCGTGACAAGTGCGGCCACCGGAATTGGTGACGATCGCACTTGCTTTTTTCATAATCGGTTCCCAATCGGGGTCTGTTTTGTTGGTGACAAGAACTTCTCCTGATTGAAATTCAGCGATTCTGTGAACGTCTAAAATTACGCGGGCTTTGCCTTGTCCGATTGATTCCCCAACGGCGCGTCCTTTTGCCAAAATTGCACTGGAACCTTGCAATTTGTAGTTCCGCAAAACTGTAGCAGACTTTTGAGATTGTACTGTTTCGGGTCGCGCTTGGACGATAAACAATTCGCCTGTATTGCCGTCTTTGGCCCACTCAATGTCCATCGGGGTATAAGTCCCGCGCACTTGGGAGTAGTGTTCTTCTATGACTACGGCCCACTCGGCTAGTTGCAGAATTTCATCATCTTGTATGGCAAATTTATTTTTTTCGGCTGCTATCACCGAGACGTTTTTGGTGTATTTAGAACCGCCGATATCGTACACCATTTTGAGTGTTTTGCTGCCGAGGCGTTTGTCTAAAATCGGGCGAAAACCTTGTTTTAATGTTGGTTTAAAGACGAAGTATTCGTCGGGGTTGACGGCGCCTTGGACGACGTTTTCGCCTAATCCGTAGGCGGCGGTGACTAATACGGCGTTTTTGAATCCGGTTTCGGTGTCGATGCTGAACATGACGCCGGAGGATGCTAAGTCCGATCGCACCATTTTTTGGACGCCGACAGATAAGGCGACTTCAAAGTGGTCGAATCCCCGCTGTTGGCGGTAGGAAATCGCGCGATCGGTGAATATGGAGGCGAAGCATTTGTGACAGCATTCGAGGACGCCAGCGCAAGCTTGGACGTTGAGGTAGGTTTCTTGCTGTCCCGCGAAACTGGCGTCTGGTAAGTCTTCGGCGGTGGCGGAAGAACGCACTGCTACGTCTGTACTGTCGCCGTAGCGATCGCACAATTTTTCGTAAGCATCCGCGATCGCCGCTTGTAGTTCTCGCGGAAACGGCGTGTCGAGAATCAGTGCCCGCGCTTGCTTGCCTTTTTGTCGTAGGTTCTGCAGATCTTCTACGTCTAAATCGGCAAAAATTTCGCGCAATTTAGCTTCTAAACCCGCCGACTCGATGAAGTAGCGGTAAGCGTGTGCTGTAGTTGCAAATCCGTTGGGAACTCTGACTCCTTTGGCGGTTAACTGTTGAATCATTTCGCCCAAAGAAGCATTTTTCCCCCCTACTAATGGGATGTCGGTGATTCCGACTTCATCAAACCACAATACTAAGGCTTTTTCTTTCGGAACTAAAACGGGTCTTTGTTGAATGGCTAATTTGTCGAGCATTGCTTTTTTCCTCTCAAATTCTGCTCAATTAGATACCTAAACAGTAAACAAATTACTGTCAAGTTACTGTCAATTTAAAACGTATTTTTGTTAGGAAAACTATCTAATTTTTTCCGAGGCTGTGTCCAGCCGACTTTTTGATCCCCTCTATTTCAAGAGTATCACTTTTTGGGTAAATAGCAAGAGCTGTGGAGAAAATTTATTTGATTGCAAAAAGTAAAGAAATGGCAGTAACGAGTTTCTGTAAGCTATCATCAAATAACTGGTAAAAATGTGAATATCGAAAATAGTTCCCACCGCTTTTTTGGCGCTGAGCGCGCATTGGTGCGGGGATAGCGGTCGGATTGTATTGGTAGCGGAATCGAAAGAAAACAAAGGGTGGGTTTCGATCGCGCGGCGCGATCGGCTGACCCGCGCAAAGACGGATAGTTTTGAACGACAGGAGTCGTCAGCCGGCCAAAATTTTAGACCCTTCGACAAGCTCAGGGCAACGCCCTTGTTCAAGCTCCCCGATTCATCTGCGGAGTCAATCTAAAATTTAAAATCTAAAATCTGGTCACAGGGGCGATCTCTCAAAAAAACCCAACACCCAGCAGCTTAGTTTCCTCTTGAAACCGACCTTCTAAAAACCGTAAAAGTTTTCGCTCTGATTTCGTTGACCTACTTAAAGCAAAAACACAGTAGTATATCGTATAGAGTGCATTGTAATTGTTGAAGCAAAGAGTTTTTAACTTGGATGGGCCTTTTTTTTACAATCCAATTATTTATATGCTATAATAGTTAGCTCGACTGCCTTATGACAAAAAACAAGGTATATGATCTTAGTTTTGAGCCCACCCGCAAAGCGAAACGGCTTTAAAGTTCTGCTGGTCGAAGACAATCAAGCAGAAGCCGATCTGATCGAAGAATTATTATTAGAAACAAATGTCAGTAGAGCCGAACCCCAAAGGCTATCAGTAAGTTGTACAGACCGTCTCAGCAAAGCGCAGGAACTTTTGGTCGGCGAACATTTTGATGTGATTTTACTAGATCTTTCGCTGCCCGACAGCCAAGACTTAAATACAATTGTCAAAATACAAGAATATAGTCTAAATACTCCGATTGTCGTACTGACGGCCCGCAACGATGAAGAACTTGCCGTGCAGTCAATCCAAGCCGGAGCTCAGGATTATCTAGTCAAGCGAAACATCGACAGCGAACTGTTAATTCGATCGCTCCGCTACGCAGTCGAGCGACAGCACAACCAAGAAGCTTTGCGAAAAAGCGAAGAAAAATATCGCTCGGTAGTCGAAAATTCCCTCTTCGGAATTGCGATTATTGCTCCTCCAAGTTCCCCCTCAGAACCGGAAAAATGCGAGTGGTTGGAAGTTAACGATGCTTTGTGCGATTTGCTGGGATACGAGCGCCAAGAACTTTTGGAGGAAAAGTGGGAGCAGTGGGGTTTTCCTGAAGACTGCCCCGCCAGTTTAGAGCAGTTGAATAAAATTTTGGCAGGGGAGAGCGAAGGCTATGTTTTAGACAAAAAGTGGCGCAAAAAAGATGGAAAAATAGTTTATACGAGAGTTTCTCTGCGCTGTATTCGGGGGCGGGACGGCTCGATAGACCGGATGATTAAAGTAGTTTTGGATGTAAGCGATCGCTACCGCTACGAAGCTCAATTAAAAGCATCAGAAGAATTTTTAAATCACACGATTAATGCTATTCCCGACCCCATTTTTGTCAAAGACGAGCAGCACAGGTGGGTGGTATTAAACGACGCTTTTTGCGACTTGATGGGAAAAAAGCGCTCGGAACTTATAGGGAAGTCAGGATATGAGTTTTTCCCCCCAGCACAAGCGGATTTTTTTTGGCAACAAGACGAGCAAGTATTGCAAAGAAGCATTCCTCATGAAACGGAAGAAACTTTTAGAATGACCGCCGGCCAAGAACGCATTATATCTACTAAAAAAAGTGTCTTTAAAAAAAGCGACGGCACTAAAATGTTGGTCGGCACAATGCGAGATGTTACCGACTACAAGCGCCAGCAAATAGCGTTGCAGGAAAGCGAAGATCGATTTCAAATAATGACCGACAACGTGCCGGGAATGATTTATCAATATCGCCTTTATGTAGATGGTAAAACATCTTTTACTTACGTTTCTTCGGGCAGTTGGCAGCTCTACAATTTAAAGCCAGAAGAAATAGAAGAAAATGCCAGTTTGGCTTTTGCAACAGTTCACCCAGACGACATCCCCGAATTGCAGCGATCGATCGCAACTTCAGCGGTGACTCAGCAAGCTTGGCAACACCAGTGGCGACAAGTTATGGGAGATCGAGTGAAATGGCTGCAAGGGGCGGCTAAGCCCTCTAAGCAAGCAAACGGCGATATAGTTTGGGACGGTTTGGTGATGGATGTCACGGAATTAAAACAAACTCAGCAAGATCGCGATCGATTTTTTAATCTATCGCTGGATTTACTTTGCATTGCAGGTTTTGACGGGTATTTCAAACGCTTAAACCCCGCTTGGTCTACTGTATTAGGTTACAGCCACGATAAAATGTTAGCCCAGCCTTTGGTAGAATTCGTACATCCCGAAGACCGAAAAACCTGCTTGCAGAAATTAAAAAAACTCAAAAACGGCAGTTCGATTATCAACTTAGAAATCCGTTATCTTTGCCAAGATGGTACTTATAAATGGCTGTCGTGGACGGCATCGCCGTTTGCAGAAGAAGGTTTGATTTATGCAGTTGCTCGCGATGTTACATTTAGCAAGCAAGCTGAAGCTGAATTGCGTAAGAGCGAAGCCACCAACCGCGCTCTTTTAAATGCGATACCAGACATGATATTTCGCTGTCGGGCAGACGGCACTTTTGTAGACTTCAAACCGGCCAAAGATTTTGATAATCTCCTCGACAAAAAAAGAATAATTGGCAAAAAAGCACAAGACATATTGCCTGCTGCTTTTGCTGATAAAATTTGCTCCGGCAATCAACAAGCGCTCGAAACCAGCGAGATTCAAGTCGTAGAATATCAAATGCCCGTTAATGGTGAACTGTACGATTTTGAAGCGAGAATTGTTTTCTGCACGGATGACGAAATTATCGCGATCGTCCGCGACATCACTCAACGCAAACGCTCGGAGTCAGTGCTCCACAGGCAAGCAGCAGCAATGGCCCAAGCTTCCGAAGGTATTGCCATATTCAATGCCGCCAGAGAGGTGATTTATTGCAACGCAGCCAGACTAAAAATTTACGGTTACGACTCTCTCGAAGAAATCTTAGGTAAAAGTTGGAAAAGATTCTATCAAGGTGCAGAACTGCAAAGGTTCGAGCAAGAAGTCCTGCCGACTTTAATGCAGAAAGGTTCTTACAGCACCGAAGCAGTAGGATGCCGTCGCGACGGATCGACAGTCCCTATAGATGTCTCGCTGACAATGCTGCCCGACGGGGAAATCGTTTGCATTGTCCGCGATATTTCCCAAAGAAAGAAAACAGAAGCAGCACTGCGAGAGAGCCAGCGATTCACTCAACAAATTGCTGGGGCAAGTCCTAATATTTTGTATGTTTGCGACTTAATTGAACAAAAAACTATCTATGCGAACGCTTCTATATACCACATTCTCGGGTATACAGTAGAGGATATTCAGGCAATGGGGGTGTGGATGATGTCAACTTTAATCCACCCGCAAGATTCAATCAAAATGCCTGATTATTTACAGCAAGTCGAAGCTGGTAGCGAAGGGGATATCTTTGAAATTGAATACAGAATTAGGCACAAGGATGGTTCTTGGCGCTGGATGGTCAGCCGAGATACTGTATTTGCGAAAACAGGAGACGGTAAGTTAAAACAAATTCTCGGCACGGCAACTGATATTACAGAAAGCAAGCAAGCAGAAGATGAAATCAAGCTGTTGCTGGCAGCAACTCAAGCCATTAGTCAGTCGGCCGATTTTAACAGCGCCCTCCCAGATATCCTGCGGTTGCTGTGTAATGCGATCGGCTGGAATTTTGCGGAAGCTTGGATACCGGCTGCTAACGGTACCTTTTTGGAACACAGCGAAACTTGGTACGCTAGCGATCGCGATTTAGATAGGTTCGGCCGCGAAAGTAAAAAAATTAGATTCGCCGCCGGAGTGGGAGTACCCGGACGGATTTGGTCAAGCCGAAAAGTAGAATGGATTGAGGATATTTCTCTAGCCCAAAATCATCTTTTTGCCCGATCGCAAATGGCGGCAGCAGTCGGATTGAAAAGTTGTTTCGGAGTGCCAATTCGCGCTAGCTCAGAGGTGCTGGCAGTTTTAGTATTCTGCAAGCGCGATCGATCGATTATGGAACCGCGTATAGTAGAGTTGGTTAAGGCGGTAGCGACTCAGTTGGGCGATCATATTCAGCGCAAACAAGCCGAAGAAGAATTGCGTAAAAGTGAAGAACGCTGGCAGTTAGTTCTCAAAGGCAATCAAGACGGAATTTGGGATCTGAATCTTCAAACAAATGAAGCTTTTCGATCGGCCCGCTGGCAAGAAATTATCGGTTACGCAGACGGCGAAATCGACAGCACTAACAGCGCATGGATCGATCGCATCCATCCAGACGATCGCTCACGAGTGCAAGCAGCGATCCAAGGTTATCTCGATCACCAAATCCCCAATTACGCCGCCGAATACCGCTTGCAGTGTAAAGACGGCAGCTACAAGTGGGTACTCGCCCGCGCTCAAGCAGTCTGGGACGAAGCCGGAAACCCTCTGCGGATGGTGGGTTCGATGACGGATATTAGCGATCGCAAAGCAGCAGAATTAGCTTTACTGCAGGTCACTCAAGCCGTCGAAAGTACCAGCGATGCGATCGTAATCGCCGACTTGAAAGGGCGGTCTATTTACCACAATCAAGCCTTTATTCAGCGTTACGGATACACGGTGGAAGAACTCAATCATATTGGCGACATGACCGCGCTTTATGTCCGGCATAAAAATTACAAACAAATCTATAAAAGCCTTCGCCAAGGTCGCTCTTGGTCTGGCGAAGTTACGCTGCAAACTAAGAGCGGCGAAGCTGTAACAGCTCTGGTGCGAGCCGACAGTATTCAAGATATAAATGGTCATTTAATCGGCTTAATTGGAGTGATTACAGACATCACAGAACGGAAACAATCGGAAGTAATGTTGCGCCAGAAATTAAAGCGCGAACAGTTGGCAGTAGCCATGCTAGAACGCATTAGATCCTCTCTTAATCTCGAAGAAATTCTCACCAAAAGTGTCGAAGAAGTTCGGCATTTTTTGCACGTAGACCGCACTGTTATTTACCAATTTAATCCGGATTGGAGCGGGTTTATTGCTGTCGAGTCGGTTGGCGAAAATTGCCGACCAATTGTAGGAATGGAAATTTATGACCCCTGTTTTGTGGGAGCCTACGTTACTCTTTACCAAGACGGCCGAATTAGAGCCACAGAAGATGTTTACAATGCTGGCCTGGCCGACTGCCACTTGAGTTTGTTGGCTCGGTTCGAGGTGAGGGCGAATCTGGTAGTGCCGATTTTGCAAGGCGAAAACTTGTGGGGGCTGTTAATTGCCCACCACTGCACGGGCCCGCGTCCCTGGCAGCAATTTGAGGGAGAGTGCCTAAAACAATTGGGGGTGCAGTTGGCGATCGCCATTCAGCAATCGATGCTATTTGAACAAGCACAAACCGAAATTGCCGATCGCAAACTTGCAGAAGCAGCCCTGCAATTAGCTAAAGAATCCGCCGAATCCGCCAACCGCGCTAAAAGCGACTTTCTCGCCAACATGAGCCATGAATTGCGGACGCCTTTGAACGGGATTTTGGGATACATTCAACTGCTCAAACTGGATAAAAATTTTACCGCCGAGCAGCAGGAAAGTCTCAGCAACGTTCACCAGTGCGGCAACCACCTGCTGATGCTAATTAATGACGTTTTAGACCTCTCGAAAATCGAAGCTAGTAAAATGGAACTGTCACTGGCAAACGTGCATTTTTCCAGCTTTGTTAAAAGTATTATTGATTTGTTCCAGATGAGATCGGCTCAAAAAGGAATTGTCTTTAATTACGAGCAGGTTTCAGCGCTTCCAGACGGCATTTTGGCAGACGAAAAAAGGTTGCGTCAAGTTTTGATTAATTTGCTCAGCAATGCCGTTAAGTTTACGAACAGCGGCAGCGTTACATTCAAAGTCGGTTATGCAGAAAATTTCCCCGATAACTATCCTCAAACCAACTGCGAAAATTCTAATTTAACAGCGGAAATTGCCACTCAAACAATTAATTTGACCGCGCATTTAGACGCGCAGCAAATGTCGATTCCGCCGCGAGGAACAAAAGCAGTGCGCGAGGTGATAACAGCAGAAAATAGTGGCGATCGTGCCCCTACCCCTAAAATTCGCTTTCAAATCGAAGATACCGGCATTGGCATCGGCCAGAATAAATTAGAAGAAATATTTTTGCCTTTTCATCAAGTGGGCGATCATAACAATTTCGTTGAAGGTACGGGACTGGGACTTTCCATCAGCCAAAAATTAGTCAAAATGATGGGCAGTCAAATTCGCGTCCAAAGTACCTCCGGCAAAGGCAGCATATTTTGGGTTGATCTAGAGTTGCCCGCAGTCGTCGAGTGTTCTGAACTCCCTTCCCGGCAAGAAAAAAGGCGGCTTGTCGGTTTTACCGGCCCGCAGCGGAAAGTGCTAATCGTGGACGATAAGGAAGTAAATCGCGCCATGCTGCACAGGCTGCTTTTTCATTTAGGCTTTGAAATTGCAGAAGCTACAGACGGTGAAGACTGCTTGCACAAAGCACAGGAATTTCTACCGGATATAATTTTAATAGATTTGCTGATGCCCGTAATGAACGGTTGGGAAGCTACCAGGCGGCTGCGACAGTTGCCGGAATTAAAAGATGTGGTGATCCTTGCTTTGTCTGCTAACGTTTACGAGACTACCAGGCAAGAGAGCATACTCGCAGGTTGCGATAATTTTCTCCCCAAACCGATTCAAACTAACGAGCTTTTAGAATTATTGCGCCTGCATTTGAGACTAGAATGGGTTTACGAAGAACGAGGGCAAACCAAAAAGCGGAAAGCTAAAACGCCCACAGCATTATCTGAGATTGCTGCTGCTGACTCAATGATGGTGTCTCCTCCCTCAGAATCAGTCTTGGCCTTGTTAAGATTGGCTGCAATGGGCGATATAGAAGCTATTCTGGAAGAAACTGCTAAACTAGAACTTTCTGACCCGGCATTAGTGCCTTTCGTTCATCACCTGTGCCAACTTGCTAAAGGATTTCAGCTCAAGCAAATTCGAGATTTTTTGAAGGAACATTTGTCCTAAAATTGACGGTAGCTAACAGACCACTCAAAATCAGTTAAATCTCACATCTTGCACTTGTGTCAGCAACAGGCAAGATGCCTGTTCCACAGAGACTGAAATTTTGGTGGGGTGGGCATCCTACCCGCCCATAAAAGAAAGAGTGATTGCAAATAAAGGGATCTACGAAGCAACTGGGTTTCGAGAGCCACAGAAAATCACTTGAATCCGATTTCAACTCACAACCCACAACTCCCAACTCAAAAATTTCAATATTTCCCTTTAATATGAAAAATAAGAATTTTGAAAGAAGCATCATACTAATTGTCGATGACAACCAAACAAATCTTGACGTACTTTTCGAGTTGTTAAGGAATTACGGGTTTAAAGTATTAGTGGCTCTAGACGGCGAAAGTGCGATCGAGCAAATTGACTACATCCATCCAGACTTGATTCTTTTGGATATCATGATGCCAGGAATTGACGGTTTTGAAACTTGCCTGCGTTTGAAAGCAGACCCGTCAACGCGAGACATTCCCATCATATTCATGAGCGCCCTTTCTGATACCCTTGATAAAGTAAAAGGCTTTCAGACAGGAGCCGTTGATTACATCACTAAGCCTTTCCAGCACCAAGAAGTGTTGAGCCGCATTCAAACCCACTTGACAATCCGCAGCTTGCAAAAAAAACTCGAAGAAAAAAACCTCGAACTTGCCCACCTCAACCAAAACCTAGAAAGACTTGTTGAACAAAAAACCAAGCAATTAATAAACCAGGAAAAAACAGCCATCATCGGACGTTTGACTCAAGGAATGGTTCACAACCTAAAAAGTCCGCTGCAAGTGATCCAGACTAGCGTCGATTTGATTGAAACAAAAGCCACCAAAATTCAAGAAGACTCTCTGTTGAATTATACTAAATATATTTTTCAAGCTGTCACAAAAATCAATCAGATCATGGATACTCTGATGATGAAAAGCCGAAACGAGCAAAAGCAAGATTTGCACCCGGTGAATATCAACGATTTAGTGCAGCGAGAAATTCAGCTATTGGAAGGCAACCTGTATTTTAAAAATAAGATTAGAAAAAAATATTTTTATGACGAAGAGATTGCCAGCCTTCCCTTAATTTATTCCTATATATCTCAAGTATTTTATAATTTAATTAATAATGCAATGGATGCTATGTGGCAAAAGAAAAGCAGGGAACTAACTATCGTGACTCGGCAAGACGACTGGAACATATACATGGATATTGCAGATACGGGATGTGGCATATCATCAGAAGATTTGTCAAAAATTTTTGACCCTTTTTACACCTCAAAGCCACCTAAAGGCGAGGAAAAAACCGAAGGCGAACCGACAGGAACTGGCCTCGGGCTTTATACTTGCATTGAACTTTTAAAACCTTTTAACGGTGAAATTGCTATTAGCAGCAATGTCGGTCAAGGCAGCGTGTTTACAGTTGTGCTGCCCAAACCTCCGAAAACTTAATTGACTTAAGTCAATAAAATTATGTTTGGTTAGACAACCGTCATTAAGGTCGTAATTAGGTTCATATTAAGGAATGCAAGTCTTGGTTTCTGCAGAAATAGAGAAATTGTATAGTTCAATACAAATAGGCGCTAATTGCGGGAAATTAACCGGAAACTATCTCAAAGCGTGTCCGTAAAAGAACGCTAATTCTCCTCGGTTCGTAGTAATACCTGTTGGAAAAAATAATGTAACTTTAGGCAAGCTTCCAACCGCAATTTAAAATATAAAATCTAACAAATAAAATGCTATAAATAAGGAATGCAAGTCCTGATTACTCCGCGCTCTTTTGCCTTGCCCCTTGCTATTCCCCTGCCAAAGGTTGTAAATTAAAGTTGTAAATTAAAACAGAGTGGAGTTGCAACATTAGTAACAGTATGATTATTGTGGACACTAGGTTTGGGGCGAGGCGGACAACTTGCAGCGAATAACTCAATTCTACCAATAAATCAGGGGGTCTGCTAGCACCCAGCGCGCCCTCAAGCCTGGGCTTTAAGTTCCCCAATTAATGAGCTAGGTAACTGCATCCCCTGCTGAGATTTTTTTATTACTAAAAAATAGCCAATGACATCTGTTTTTGAGTCAACTTTAACGCCTGCTTGTTTGAAAGTTCTTTTAGTAGAAGACTGTGCAGAAGATGCAGAACTCATTCAACAACTGCTGTCGGAGCGCCCACAGGCACAATCAATAGATTTGGCCTATGTAGTTAGTCTCCGGGAAGCTATAGAAATTTTAAGCTGCGATATTTTTGATGTAATTTTATTAGGCCTTTCACTTCCGGATAGCCCGAAATTTAATACTTTTTTCCGGCTGCAAGATTGCGGTATAAATATTCCGATCGTCATTTTGACAGCCACCGATGACGAAGAACTGGCTGTCGAGTTAATTGCCGCCGGCGCCCAAGATCACCTGGTGAAAAGACAAGTAGACAGCCGGCTGCTGCTGCGGACGCTCAGGTGCGCGATCGCCCGCCATAAACGGCAAGCAGAATGGCAAAAAAGTCAAGAAAAATACCAGCAGGTTGTTGACAATATCAAAGAAGTCGTTTTTGAAACAAATACTGATGGAAATTGGACTTTTCTCAATCCGGCTTGGACGGAAATTACCGGATTTACCGTTGATGAAACATTAGGAAATTCATGTTTGAGTTACATTCATTCTGACGATCAATACCAATATTTAAATTCATTTAGAAGCCTGAACAAAAATCAAGAAACATCCTGTTGCTATCAAATTCGATATCTTACCAAAGATGGCGATATTCGCTGGGTGGAAGTGCAAGAATTTTTGATGTTGGGCTGGAACGGCGCGGCGCAGGGGACGACAGGAACTATCCACGATATTACGGATAAAATTTTAGCACTCTCAGAACTGGAAGCTAGTCAAAAGTTTTTGAATTATACGATCGATGCACTGGCTGATCCAATTTTTGTCAAGGACGAACAGCACCGCTGGATACTGTTAAATAATGCTTTTTGCAAGCTGATCGGCAAGCAACGCGAGGAACTGTTGGGCCACTCAGATTACGATTTTTTCCCACAAGAAGAAGCTGAATTTTTTTGGCAGACTGACGAACAAGTGTTTAGGACGGGGAAACAAAACGAGAGCGAGGAAATATTTACGGACGCCAGTGGTGCAAAGCACATTCTGTCTACTAAAAAAACTGTCTTGGCAAATACCGAAGGCAGTAAAATTCTCGTCGGGATAATTCGAGATATCACTGAGGATAGGCGCAAACAATTAGCGCAGCAAGAAAGCCAAGCTAGACTTCGGCAACTTGCTGCCAATTTACCGGGAATAATTTATCAGTTTCGTCTCTCAATCGACGGTGAAAAAAGTTTTCCTTACATTTCTTCTGGCAGCCGCGGTTTATTTGAATTGGAACCAGAAAACATTCAGCAAAATCCTCACCTACTTTTTAGTTCTATTCATCCAGACGACCGACAAAGATTTGAAGAATCTATTGCTGTTTCTGCGGCAAATATGCAGCCCTGGCACCAGGAATGGCGGGCGATTGTGCCGTCGGGAAAAATTAAGTGGCTGCAAGGGGTTTCTAGACCGGAACGAGTTGACTGTCCGACTGAAATAGGGCAGGAAGGGGATATAGTTTGGAAAGGCATGGTGCTGGATATTACGGATTTAAAACAGGCAGAAGCAGCTTTGCGGGAGACTGAAGCCAGATTTCGATCGCTCGTTGAGAATATCCCCGGCGCTATCTGCCGCAGCTTGTACGATGCTGATTGGACGATGGTATTTATTAGCGATGAAATTGAGGCAATTAGCGGCTATGCTGCTGAGGATTTTATTCACAACAACCGCTTGAGTTTTGCTAGCCTCATCCATGAGGCAGACAAGGACATCGTCGATCGACAAATTAGCGCAGCAGTAGAGTCGAAACAGCCGTACAATCTAGAATACCGGATTGTTCGCGATGACGGGGCGGTGCGGTGGATGTCGGAAAGAGGTAGACCAACTTACAATCTAGAAGGGCTGGTTTTGTGGCTCGACAGAGCGATTTTTGACATTACCGATCGCAAACAAGCCGAACTGACTCTGTGCCTGGTAACTCAAGCTGTAGACAGCGCTAGTGATGCGATCGCGATCGCAGATTTAGACGGTTATTCCGTTTATCACAATCAAGCATTTATTCAGCGCTACGGCTATACAGTTGAAGAACTAAATAATGCCGGCGGCCCAGCAGTAATGTACCCCAAATCTCAAGATTTGAGAAAGTTATTTAGGGTGCTGCGGAAAGGTTTTTCCTGGAACAATGAAATTGAAATCAAGACTAAAAATGGCCACATTATAGAAACTTCATTGCGAGCTGACTGCATTAAAGATAGCGCCAGTCAACCAATAGGAATGATAGCCATAATTGCCGACCTCACAGAAATAAAACGCACCGAATCGGCATTAAAACTCAGTCAAGAGCGCTTGCAGTTGGCAGTTTCAGGCAGCTCTTTGGGGCTGTGGGATTGGAATATAGCTACTGGTGAAACTTATTTCGATTTTCATTGGAAATCAATGGTCGGTTACGCAGAAACAGAAATTGACAATAACTTCCAAAGTTGGGAAAGTTTGCTGCATCCCGAAGACAGAGGGAAGGTAATGGAAGCTTTAAACTCCTATTTGGCAGGTGAGACTGATATCTATGAAGTTGAATTTCAGATGCTCAACAAAGCGGGAAATTGGCAGTGGATTATGGCGATGGGTAAGGTAGTCGAGTACGACGAATGGGGCGGGCCGTTGCGGATGACAGGCACTCACAAAAATATCAGTGCCCGTGTTGCAGCAGAAGCCGAAAAAACGCAGTTGATCGCATCTCTACAACAACTTGCCGAACAGTTGCAGGAAGCGCAAAAAATAGCCCGCATCGGCAATTGGGAATTCGATATGGAGGCAGAAATTATTACTTGGTCGCAAGAACTATTTCGACTTTATGGTCGAGAATTGCATCGGCCGCCGACAATGGAAGAACTTTTAGAGCAAATTCACCCCGATGACAAAGAAAGGTTTGCAGAAGTTGTCCAAAAGGCAGTGACTGAAGGGACAGCTTACGACATCGACCACCGCATCTATTTTCCATCAGGAGAAATCAGGCACGTTAACGCTAAAGGACAATCTGTTAAAAATGAGTTGGGTCAGGTGGTGCGGCTGTTTGGCACGGCAATGGACATTAGCCATCGCAAAAAAGCAGAAATTGCTTTACAAGAAAGCGAACAGCGATTTCGCACCGTATTTGAACAAGCGGCGATCGGCATTGTGAAAGTGTGGCCAGACGGTCAATTTTTGAATGCCAATCAAGGGTTTTGCAATATTGTCGGATACTCAGAATTGGAGCTGAAATCACGAAATGTTGGGGATATTTCTCACCCCGAAGATGTAGCAGCCGATGTCGAGTCGCGCGACAGACTGTTAGCTGGGGAAATTTTTAATTATTCCATTGAGAAACGCTTTATTCGCAAATATGGTTCATTTGTTTGGACTAATATGACTGTATCTTTAGTGCGGGATGGGTTTGGCGAACCTAGCTATGTCATTGGTGTGATTGAAGATATTAGCGCTCGCAAACTTGCCGAGGCTATTTTGCGCCAGCAATTAAAGCGAGAACGCCTGGTGGTAAAAATGCTGGAACGCATTCGCTCTTCTCTCAATTTAGAAGAAATTTTGACAAAAACTGTTGCTGAAGTACGGCTGTTTTTACAAACAGACCGGACAGTTATTTATCAGTTTAATCCCGATTGGAGCGGTTTTGTAAATGTCGAGTCGGTGGGGAAAAATTGGCTGGCTATTCAGGGAATAACTATTAACGATTCCTGCTTTGAAGACAGCTATGCTTCTGCTTACGAACACGGTCGTGCTGTAGCGGTCGATGATATTTACCAAGCTAATCTTTCTGAGTGCTACATTAATTTATTAAGTCAATTTCAGGTGCGAGCTAATTTGGTAGTGCCAGTTTTGCAAGGCGAGAAGTTGTGGGGGCTATTGATTGCTCACGAGTGCGCGGGTCCCCGCCACTGGCTGGAAATTGAGGTCGAGTGTCTCAAACAAATTAGCGTGCAGTTGGCGATCGCGATCCAGCAATCAATGCTGTTTGAGCAAGCACAAAGTGAAATTGCCGATCGCAAACAAGCCGAATCAGCTTTGCAGGAATCTGAAGCGCGAGAACGTTCAAAAGCGCTAGAGTTAGAAGCAGCTATTAACAAACTCCGAACGACTCAAGCTCAGCTCGTTCAAAATGAAAAAATGGTGAGTTTGGGTCAGTTAGTTGCTGGTGTTGCTCACGAAATTAATAACCCTGTTAGCTTTATTCACTGCAATCTCAATCCGGCTCGCAATTACACTTTAGATTTGCTGGAATTGATTAAATTTTACCAGCATTACTGTCCTAATCCTCCCGCCCAAGTGTTGGATAAAATTAATGAAATAGACTTGGATTATATTGCTGAGGATTTCCCAAGATTGTTTAATTCCATGCAAGTAGGAACCGAGCGAATTGTCGAGATTGTGAAATCGTTGCGTAATTTTTCCCGATTGGACGAGTCCGCTGGGAAGTCGGTTAATATTCACGAGGGAATTGATAGCACTTTGATGATTTTGCAAAATCGGTTAAAATCTCACAGCAGTCATGGAGAAATTCAGATAGTTAAAGATTACCAACTATTGCCCCAAATTGAATGTTTTCCAGGCGAGTTGAATCAGGTATTTATGAATATTTTAATTAATGCGATCGATGCTTTGGAAGAACGGGACAAGCAGCGTTCGATCGAGGAGTGCGATCGACATCCCAGCACGATCGTTATTCGCAGTTATCAGGCTGCTGCAGGCTTCGTAGCAGTAGCGATTGCGGACAACGGGGGAGGGATACCGGAGTCGGTGCGATCGAGGCTGTTTGACCCGTTTTTCACGACTAAACCTGTGGGCAAGGGCACGGGTTTGGGATTGTCGATTTCTCACTCGATTATAGTCGATCGCCACGGCGGCAGATTGAGCTGTATTTCAACACCGGGAGAGGGAGCGGAGTTTTTGATTGAAATTCCCGTGTGGCCGAATTTAACAGGTAGGAATTCAAATTTGGGGCAATAAACTAGCAATTGGTAATTGGAAAGCGGAAATGGGCAATATCTCACATCTTGCACCCTTCTCAAGGACAGGCAAGATGCCTGTTCCACAAGAAAATTCACTCTTTGTGGAACAGGCATCTTGCCTGTTCCTAAACAAGTAATTGAGAAGGGTGCAACATCTCAGTAATATCAAATACCGTTGTGAGTGAAAAGTCAAACACGATATTACCAATTACCAATTATATCAAATCCGTTAGCATCGGAATAGTAAATTCGAGTTCACTGTTGACGGTTGACAGTGAACAGTCAACCGTCAACAGTCACCATCATTCATTCCGGTGTAACCGGAAATTATATTACCTTCCACTTTTACATAAAAATCGGGGAAGATTCCGAGTTACTGCTAGCGTGACAAATGCGATTTTTGCCTTCGGTTTTGGCTTGATAAAGGGCGCTGTCAGCGCTGCGAATTAGGGTGTGGGGAGATTCCTGGGCACAAGGAATCGCTGTCGCAATGCCGCAACTGAGGGTAATGTAGGGCCCGATCGACGATCGCGCGTGGGGCAGTTTCAAGCTGGCGAGGCCGTCGCAAATTTTCCGGGCGACAACGTTTGCCCCCTGGGCGCTGGTGTTCGGCAGCACTAGGGCAAATTCTTCGCCACCGTAGCGGGCAGTCAAATCCCCAGCCCGGTTGGTGGCTCTGGCGATCGCCCCGGCAACTTGGCGCAAACAATCGTCCCCGCCCAGATGCCCATAAAACTCGTTGTAAAGTTTAAAAAAGTCGATGTCAAACATAATTAAAGACAGTGGCAGTTCCTCTCTTGCCAATCTGCGCCACTCTAAGCTCAAAACCCGATCAAACTGGCGGCGATTGGCAATGCCAGTCAGTCCGTCAGTAGTTGCCAGTTGCTGCAATTTTTGATTGGCTATTGCTAGCTTGCGGTAAAGTTGAGATTGTTCGATCGCGATCGCCACTTGATTTGCCAAGTGTTGTAAAAAATCTATTTCCCACTGCTGCCATTCCCTGACACCGCAGCAATTGTATGCTGTCAACATTCCCCACAAACTATTGCCATTTTCTGCGTTGGAATCCGGCAAATTTTTACCCTGCGCCTGCGGGTTGCCACTAGCCTGGTGCCAAATATAATTTTCCGCTGCATCTTGATTTTTCTCGACTTCCCAAACAGTGGCTTCTTGTGTTTCTTTTGTCGTTTCCCAGTCGCCTGATTGCCAAATTGGCACGCTGATAACTGCTGCAATTTCACAATCTGCCAGCAACTCTTTGCAACTGCCAGCCAAGGGGGCAGTGTTGACATCTGCTATTGCTTGTACCGACTGGGATTCGACTAAAACAAAGCATGACACCGCCAAAGCAGCACTAATATTTTGGTTTTCAATATAACCTTCTGGCAAACCGTCACCGGCGACGATCGCACCTTTTGGCTCTTCCCCGTCCACTTGAGACGCCCAATCCTGACAGCGATAAATTAAAACGCGGTCTGTTTGGAGAAATTGGCGCACTTCTGCAACGGTACTTTGGAGAATGCTTGCCGGATCTATTGACGATCGAATATGTTCGATCATTTTGCCCAACAGCCGCTGTCGCAGAGCCTGCTGCCGCAATTGTTCTTCGATTTGCTGACGTTCGATCGCGTAATGGATTGCCCGCACCAGCAGAGTTCTGTGAAATCTTCCCTTTACCAAACAATCTTGAGCGCCCCAGCGCAATACCGACCGGGCCATATTTTCATCGCTGATATCTGTCAGCACCACAATTGGCAATGTGGGCCATCGCCCTTTCAAAACTGCGATCGCCTCGCTTCCCCTCAAGCTGTCTGACACTGACAAATCTAATAGTACCGCGTCAAACTTGTCTAATTCCAGACGCCCAACTCCTATCTCCAGAGACTTAACAGTTTGGAGAAGAAATACAGACTCGCTGAATGACCCTAGAAGATCTTCGATCATTGTCGGATCTCCGAGGTCATCCTCAACCAACAAAATTTTCAGACATTGGTTACGTGTTAACACAACTATAGCGTTCGGAGCGGGTCGAAGGCAACTTTTTTGTTTTGAGAGCGATACTTGCGATCGGGCTAATACGTCTGTTTATCAAATTTACTCTACACTCAAACTATCGATTTAGGCCTCAATTAAAGCTTACATATCCGGCGGGAGTGAAACGATTCCAAACCAATACTCACATAAAGTCTTCATTACTTCAACCAATCCTTCAAAAGTGACTGGTTTAGATATGAAAGAATTGGCTCCCAATCGGTAGCAAAGCAAGATATCTCCGCTGCGGTGCGAAGTTGTGAGCATTACAACCGGAATTTGTTGCAAATGGGGATCTGATCTGATCAAAGTTAGTGTTTCTCGCCCGTCAAGCCTCGGCATATTCAGATCCAAAAGTATCAGATCTGGCTGGTGCCAATTGCTGCTATCAACATATTGACTGCGACGGTACAAGTATTCTACCACTTGTTCTCCATTTTCCACAAATTCGCTTCTAATTGCTAATCGAACCTCTCGCAGTGCTTCCTCCACCAAAAAGCGCGTGTCTTCGTCATCGTTGGCTATTAAAAGAGTAAATATTTTCTTTTTATAATTCACGGCTTTGCGTCACTACTAATGGCTTTTGTGAGGTGGCGGGACTTTGATCCGTGTCTGAGCGCCTGCAAAGCATCTGTTGCCATCATCCGGTAAATCTGGCTGATAACACTGAAAGTGTGTTGCAGCAATTTACCGTTTTTTTTGATTTGCAAAGGTTTGCGAATCATGCTTGTTTCACTTCCCAGTCTGTCCGAGAATCGGCAAACTGCAAACACATCACAAATCCTTGTCCGCGAACTACTAGGGAAACTACTGCATCCCAAAGCAAGATGCTCTGGATCGAGTTGAAAAAAATTAACAATTCTTGAGCGCACCGCTGATATATAATTTGTCTAAGGATAGAGCTAATAGATTTATATTGATAGATTTTTTGCTCAATGTCATCAGTGAATATGCTATACTTTATAAGCATTTTTGTAAAGAAGACATAAAGATATTTAAAGCTTAAGTAAAGGACGGGTGAGTGCTTCAGGCGGAATGCTGACTTCACTTTGGTATAGGAAGAGAAAAATAAAAAGTTGAGCCTTGATTCGGTTCTGATTCTACCCACAGGCGGCCGCCGTGCCGATCGACAATTCTTTGACAAATCGCTAAACCGATACCAGTTCCAGAATACTGTTTTTGGGTGTGCAAGCGCTGAAAAATCTGAAAAATTCGCGGATGGTACTCTTTGAGAATCCCAATACCGTTGTCCTGGACTGAAAACACCCAGCTATCCCCCTGAAGCGAAGCGCCCACATGCACTATCGGCGCCTCGCTGCTGCGGTACTTAATGCCGTTGCCAATTAAATTTTGAAACAGTTGCAGCAGTTGAAAACTGTCACCTCTTACCCTTGGCAAATCGCCCCTAGTAACAGAAGCTTGATTTTGGCGGATTGCCAACTGCAAATTAGCGCAAGCATCCTCAAAAACCAGATTGCAATCTATCACATCAAAAGGTTTCTCACTGCGACCTACTCGCGAATATTCCAGCAAGTCATCAATCAGTGCCTGCATCCGCCCGCAAGAATTAACAATATTGCGGAGAAATTTATTTCCTTGGGTATCAAGTTGGTTGTGACAGCGCTTGTCTAATAGTTGAGCGTAGCCTGCAATCGTGCTCAACGGCGCTTGCAAATCGTGAGAAGCGACGTAGGCAAACTGTTCCAGTTCGGCATTAGAACGAGTTAATTCTTGAGCGTAGCGGGTTTGAGTGTCTAAACTCGCTTGCAGCAGTTCTTGTACCAGCTTGCGCTGGGAAATATCCTCGATCGCACAAATCAAATACTGCGGCGTCCCCTTGACATCGCGCATTGCCGAAACAGTAACATTCGCCCAGCGCACTGCCTCATCTTTGCAGAGCAACCGCTTTTCCAGAGAAAAAGTTTGAATCTTCCCGGATAACAGCGAGCGCACATATTCTCTGTCAGCTTCGATGTCATCCGGGTGAGTAATTGTCTGCCAATTTTGCTGCAACAATTCCGATTCTGCATAGCGGACAATTTGGCAAAAGCCAGGATTTACCCGCATAAATTGACCGGAAAGCGCTGTTTTAGCTATACCGACTGCAGCTTGCTCAAATATCGCGCGGAAGCGTTCTTCGCTTTCTCGCAGGGCAATTTCTGCTCGTTTGCGCTCGGTGATGTTGCGAAATGTTACTGCCAGACCATCGTTTAATTTCACCGCCACAATGTGCAGCCAAGCACTTATATCTCCATCGTGTTCGTAATAAAATTCTTGATCTACAGTTTCTCCTGTTTCTACTACAGAAACATACAAATCAAATAAGCCGTTATTGCTAACTTGGGAAACTTTTGCTAACAAATTCTTGCCAACTATCTCATTTAATAGGAGGCCATAAAAATTTTCGGCAGCCGGGTTGATCAAGAGCCACTGGAAATCTACAATATTTCCCTCACTGTTGCGGACTGTAGAATAAGCCACCACACAGTCTAATGAACTATTTAATATGCTAGCAAGCAACGATTGTGACTGTTGCAGTTGATAATTTTGTTCTTTTAATTGCTGTTGCAGTTTTTGCAAGCGGACTTGCTTGTCGATGCGTGCTAAAACTTCTTCTACTTGAAATGGTTTAGTAATATAGTCAGCGCCTCCTACTCGAAAAGCTTGTAATTTATCGTTCATTTCATCTAATACGCTTAAAAAAATTACCGGAATTTGTTCGGTTTCCGCTTTCGCTTTCAGTCTCCGACAAACTTCATAACCGTTCATTTCCGGCATTCTAATGTCGAGCAAAATTAAATCGGGGCCATGGGCGATCGCCACATTCAACGCCAGTTGACCACAAATAGCTCGGTAAACTTGATACCCCTGGGATGTTAGCAGTTTGGATAAGAACCGCAGATTGCTTGGTTGGTCATCAACCACCAATACTTTAATTTCGCTATTATCCATTTATTTTAAACTCGATTGAGTTAAATCCATTATCTTGTCGAGTCGGTAATCGGCCAGCAAATCTTTTAAAGCCTCAGCTAAAGTTGGATGACTTTCCCAGATGCGATCGACAATTTCAATCGCCAGCTCTTCATTAACATCATTAGCTGCGTCGTTGAGTTCCTGCACCCACCTTTGAGGCATCTGAGCCAGCAGCTCTCCGAAAAATGAATCGGGTTTTTCGTTCACACAATAACGTCGTAAAGCCCCGACTGGGGGGCGGGGCAACTCTTGATAAATATAGCGCACTCCCAAGTAGCAAGCCATCTTATCAAAGAGGATTTGTTCTTGAAAAGGTTTCCGCACAAAATCGTCGCAACCTGCGGCGATAATTTCGCCTTTTTTTTCCTCAAAAGTGCTAGCAGTCAGAGCAATAATTACAGTTCGCCGCTGAGTTGGTTTCTCTTTAGCTCTAATTTGTCTGACAGCTTCAAAACCGTCCATTACTGGCATTCGTGTATCCAGCCAAATTAAATGAGGCTGCCAACTTTCCCAAATTTCAACAGCTTGGTAGCCATTTTCTGCTTCTCGGACTTCAAAACCAATGGGTTGCAGCATTTTAACCAGCAGCAGCCGATTTTCTTGATTGTCGTCAATTGCTAAAATCCGATAAATCGGTTGATCTACTTCTAATCCGATCACCCGCTGCAATGTCGGGACTGTTATTTCAGACGAAGTAGTGGGCAATACTCGGATATTAAATTTAAAACTCGTTCCCTTACTTAAAACACTTTTTATCCGAATATCTCCGCCCATTATCTGTACGTATTTTTTAGTAATTGTCAAACCCAATCCCGTACCGTCAGCCGCTTTTTTGCCTGCTTCTGTTTGCACGAAAGCATCAAACAAAGTCTCAATTTCTGCTGCTGCTATGCCAACTCCCGTGTCTTCAACTTCAAATGAAATTAAAAATTTCTCGCCCGAGGTAGAGTTAGAATAAATTTCCGCTTCGGGGAGCGCCTGCTTGCTTTCCACAGTCACGCGCAGCCCAATACTGCCGCCGTCAAATGTAAACTTTATGGCATTTCCCAGCAGGTTAATTAAGCATACTCGCAGCTTTTTTTCGTCCGTTTTTATATATTGGGGAACATTCGCGTCCACGAAAAATCTCAGTTGCAAATTCTTAGTTTCAGCTTTGATTTGAAACATCTCTTCGAGAGTGTCTAGAAGTTGATAAAGGTCAAAGCTGCGTTCATCTAACCCCATTATACCTGCTTCTATTTTGGACAAGTCTAAAACATCGTTAATTAGTTCCAGCAAATGTTGACCACTGCGGTTAATAATTCGGAGATTTTCGAGATTTTCGTGGCCCAGGAAAGAGTCGCGGCTCATGAGTTGGGTAAAACCCAGGATGGCGTTCAAGGGAGTCCGCAATTCGTGGCTCATGTTGGCAACGAATTGACTTTTGGCGTTCGAGGCAGCGGCGGCTGCCTCTTCGGCTTTTTTGCGTTCTATTATTTCCTGTTGCAGTTCGGTATTGCGATCGACCAATTGTTTTTTCAGTCTTTGGATAGTTAGTTGGTTTTCGATTCTCGCTAAAACTTCTGCTACCTGAAAGGGTTTAGTGATATAGTCAACACCTCCCACTTGAAAAGCGGTTACTTTATCCAAGACTTCATCTAAAGCGCTGATAAAGATAACGGGAATTTCTGATGTTTTCGGATCAGCCTTGAGCTGCGTGCAGACTTCGTAGCCGTCCATTTCCGGCATTTTGATGTCGAGCAAAATCAAATCTGGAGAACCAGAGCGCGCTGCTCTGATTGCCATTTTGCCGTTAATTACGCCCCGGACTTTGTAGCCCTGCTCTGACAGCGTTGGTGATAAAACTTTCAAATTTTCTGGAGTGTCGTCAACAATTAATATGTTGCCTTTATTCTCTTCTCTTTGATTGTTAACCATCGATGCTATTTTTTTTAAATTGAGAATGGTTGAAATTAGGAAGACTGCTTAAATTGTCATTATAGCACTCCCTCGTGCATCAACTACTTTTATATTTACAGAACTTATAACCTTCTAGATTTTAAATGTTAGATTTTAGAATTGGGAATGGCTGATGATTACCAGGGTTGGGAGCTTAGATGCAGATAAATTAGCCGATCGCCCGCAGGTGAGTTTACAAATAGTCGAGCTACCTAAATCATCCATAATCCTGAGCCTGCCCCTCTCCGTTCTTCCTTCTTGCTTCTTCCTTCAAAAATTTCTAAACTCCTCAATCAAATCGATAATCCGATCGCACCGGAAGTTATTCGCCAAATCGGCGATCGCGCTCCGGAAACTAGCATTAATAGGAGGAATCGACAACAACAGCCGAAAAATCTCGTCGTTATCAACCGCATCCGCCGCCGCGTACAATTCATCCACCCATTCAGCAGGCATACCTTCAAAAAATGAAGCATTGAGCGTAAAAGGAAAATTAGCTGTTCCAGTTACCGTGGAAACCTCACCGGACGCTACAGCATCAGAACTTAGCGAAGCTTCTCGATCGTAAACATAGCGGACTCCCAGATACTTAGCCATCTTTTCCAGAATCACTTGCTCCCGAAAAGGCTTCGCAACAAAATCATCGCAACCAGCAGACAAAATCAGCGATCGCTCCTCATCAAAAGCACTTGCAGTCAGAGCAATAATCACCGTTGCTTGACCTTTCAAATGCGCTTTAATCTGTTTAGTAGCTTCGTAACCGTCCATCACCGGCATCCGCATATCCATCCAAATCAAATGAGGTTCCCAACTCGACCACATTTCCACAGCTTGAACGCCATTCTCAGCTTCCTGCACCGCAAAGCCGAGCGATGTCAGCATTCTGACCAACAGCAAGCGGCTTTCCAGGCGATCGTCAACAGCTAAAATCCGGTATTCTGGATGTCCGGGTTCAATACCCACCACTCGGCGAGCTATTTGAGCCACCTGAATTTCCATTTCATTAGGGAGCGAAACTTTAACATCAAATCTAAAAATACTGCCGCGACCGAGGGTGCTTGTTACCGTCATCTTCCCTCCCATTAACTGAACGAACTGTTTGCTGATTGGCAACCCTAAACCGGTTCCTTCTTGAGCTTTTTTCCCGCTTTCTGTTTGCGCGAAAGGTTTAAACACATTCTCCATTTCTTCCGAATAAATTCCTGAACCCGTGTCTTCCACTTCAAATAGCAAAGAGCAATTCTCACTTTGCGAAATCTCGGGGTGATTTTTATTTTTGAGCAGCTCATGTTTGACTCTCAAGTTAACACCACCTTCCGAAGTAAATTTAATAGCATTTCCGACTACATTTATCAATACTTGTCGTAATTTGCTTTCGTCAGTTTCTATATATTGAGGTAGGTCGGGTCGGCAATCGAAAATTAACTGCAACCCTTTTTTCTGTGCGGGCAGCTTCAGCATATTTTCAGTATTTTTTAGCATTTTGTGCAAGTCGAAAGTGCTGTTATTAAGTGTGACTAGCCCTACTTCAATTTTTGACATTTGCAGAATATTGTTGATCAAAATGAGCAAATGTTCCCCGCTCTGGATAATAATTCCTAAATATTGTTGTTGGTCGGCATCCAGGTCTGGGTCGCGGGCCAGCAGTTGGCTGAAACCGAGAATTGCGTTGAGGGGAGTCCGCAATTCGTGGCTCATATTCGAGAGAAATTCGCTTTTTGCCCTGTTCGCTCTGTCGGCTTCTTCTTTGGCTTTTTGCAGGACTATTTCAGTTTGTTTGCGTTCGGTAATATCGCTAGCAGTGCCTGTTGTGCCGATGATGTTTCCTTCAGCGTCCATGCGCGCGATCGCCTTGGTATTTACATCAATCTTTCTGCCGTCTTTTCCTAATACTATATTTTCGTACTGAAACACAGTTTTTCCCGTCAGCAAGCGCTGCTGAAGTTCCCATTTCCAGTCTATTTCTCCTGGAGCTAAGAAATCGCTAAAAGAACACCCGAGCATTTCTTCAGGCTCGTAACCGTAGATTTGTTTAACTGCTTGGTTCACAAAAGTAATGTGCCCTTCAGCATTGCAAGACCAGATAATATCTTGGGAAGTTTCAACTAAATGACGGTATTTTTCTTCGCTCTCTGCTAGGGCTATTTCGGCCAGCTTGCGTGGGGTAATGTCCATCAAAGTTGTGAAGAGTTTTGTCACTGTCACTTGACCTTGTTGGTTGACAACTACTTCTCCTCTGGCTTCGATGTAGCGGATGAAGCCGGCTTCACTTGTCTGTAACGGGCAATTATCCGTAGCAATTTTCGGTTCCGGCCGCAGAATTCGATATTCCAAACTGTAGGATTGCCCGCTAGCAATAGCAGTGTCGATCGTTGTTTGCCACTTTTGTCGATCGTCCGGATGCACATATTGCGAAAACTCAGTTAGTGTTGGTGCAGGCTGGGTTGGCTCGATCCCAAAAATCCGAGATAACTCTTCCGACCAAGTAGTTGTGTTGGCCGATAAATCGCATTCCCAATTACCGACACGGGCGATTCTTTGGGCTGCTGCTAAAGAAGCCGCTACAGCTCGGAGTTTTTCTTCGGCTAATTTGCGATCGCTAATATCTTGAATCACAGAAATTATGCAGGTTTCGCCATGAATGTCAATGATTTCTGCAGACAGCAGCCCGGTTCTGAGTTCCCCGCTTTTAGTGCGAAAATCAAATTCGTAGTTGAGAATGATTTGTTTTTCATCTAACATTTTAAACAACTCGGCGCGGGCTTGTATATTTTCCCAAAGATTCAAATCAAGCGCCGTGCGATCAATAATTTCTGCTGCAGGATAACCAATTGTCTGGCAAAAAGCCTCATTGACTTCTAAATAACGACCATCTTTAAGTCGAGTAATAGCAATCGGGTTGGGAGAAGAACGAAAAGCTTTAGCAAACTTTTCCTCAGACAAGCGCAGTTGTGCAGTCCTATCCTCCACTAAAGTTTCCAATTCTTGATTCAGCTTTTGGAGTTGAGCATTTTTTTCCGCTAATTGCTTCTCCCTAAAATAGCTGTTAATCGCTTCTTTTACCGTCAACTTCAAATCTTCCGACTGCCAAGGTTTCGATATGTATCGGTACAATTTAGCATATTTAATAGTATTCGCCACTGCTTCTAGGTCTGCTTGCCCCGTCAGCATAATTTTGATAGTTTTTGGCGAAATTCTGTGAATCTGCTTCAGCAATTCGTCCCCTTTGATATTCGGCATCAGATAGTCAGAAATCACTGCTACTATTTCGCACCCATCAGCCAGTAATTCCTCTATTAACTCTAAAGCATCTTCGCCGCCTTCAGCGGTTTCTAATAAGTGTTCTTCCCCCAGGGTTTTTTTTAACTCAATTTTCAAACTTTCAAGAATTATCGGTTCGTCATCCACGCAAATAATCACAGGTTTATTGTTCATAGTTTTTTTAAACCAGATTTTATAGTTTCTATTAATTCTTTCCGCTCCCACGGCTTGTACAAACAACGGTGCAAGTTTGCTTGCTCTTTCACCCGTGCTATTGCTACTTCGTCGGCTTGCCCGGTCAGCATGACTTTCACAATTTTAGGATATTTTTGGTGAACCATAATCAAAAAATCATCCCCTTTAATCCCTGGCATTAACCAGTCAGATACTATGACCAAAATATCACTTTCATCTTCTTTTTGAATTTCCTCCATAATTTCCAGAGCTTCATCTGCATTTTCTGCTACTTCATAGAGATAAGCATCCCCAAATTCTTTTTTCAGTTGAATTTTTAAACTATTTAAGACCACAACTTCATCGTCAACGCACAAAATTACTGGTTTAGGCATAAAATTTTACTTCTATTAAATTTTAAAACTTGAAGGATTTCCAGCTTTTTTAAATTGGTATCAAGGGGTTCCAATGGGCAAAGATATAGTAAATTTTGTTTGACCAGGCACGCTTTCTACTTGCAGTTCACCTTGGTGTTTTTCCAGAATTTTTTGAACTATATCTAATCCCAAACCGCTGCCTTCCCCTGGAGGTTTAGTTGTGAAAAACGGCTCAAAAATTCTCGGCATAATCTCTGGGGGAATGCCTGGACCACTGTCCGTAATACTGACTGATATTGCCTTCGCTTGGTGTTTGACATCAATTTTTAACACTCCTTTGTTGCCCATCGCTTGTAAAGCATTGTGAACCAAATTTGTCCAAACTTGATTTAGTTCATCAGGATAGCATAGCACAGATGGCAAATTAGTACCATAGTTTCTGACTACTTCCACACCATGTTTGATTTGGTAGTGGTAAAGCGTTAAAACAGTATCAATACCGTCGGTAATATTAGCGAGCACTTTGGAACCCGACTGGTCGTAACGAGAGTAGCTTTTCAAAGCAAAAACGATTTTGGCTGCCCTATCTGTAGCCGTAGCAATATTTTTAGTGCTTTTTTGTACCGTAGCAAATTGGTAGGCGGTTTGTACAAGGTTTCGACTTTGGCTGTCTTTCAACAAAGGTAAAAAAGGTTCTACATTATTGCCGATGCCGATATCTAATAAAGTACAGGCAAGACTAGCGGCGTCGTCAATATTTTCTGATTCTAATTGCCCCTGCAAAAGTTTTTTTAACTGACGTTTTTCTTTACTAGATAATGTATCTGTTTCTTGACTAGACTTCTGTAGCAAAGCAAAGAAATCCTGTCGCCGTTCCGGGGATAGTTGTTGAAAAAATATCGGCAACTGCTGCAATTGTTCGGTCAAGAAGTCGGCGATGTTCTGCACCGAAGAGCGAATCGCCCCTAAAGGAGAATTGATTTCATGAGCAACTCCGGCAATTAACTGTCCGAGGGCTGCCATTTTTTCTGATTGAATGAGTTCTTTTTGAGTCCGCTTCAGTTCTTCTAAGGTATGAGATAACTCTGCATTTTTTTGGCACAGCGCTGACTCGGCTATTTTGCGGGCGTTGATGTTGCGGGCAACCCAAATGACTGCATCTTTTGAGAACAGAGAAATGCAGGCGGAAAACCAAATTTCGCGACCACAAACTGTTAATTTGTAGTCAAAAGTGAGAGTTTGTTGTGTTTCTAACACTTGCTGAACTAACACCCACCAATCATCCGGGTTGTCGTCGTCAAAAAAATGTTCGATGGTCAAGCTGACTATATCGCAATCAGGCTCAGAAACCGCTGCCAGATTCGTGGGCAAAACTTCTATGTTCCGCTGACTGTCTAGCACGAGAACGATGTCGGTCATCGCTTCAAAAACGGCCCGGACTTTCCTTTCAGAAAAGTGCAATTTTTCTTCGAGCAATTTTCTACCGCTAATTTGTTGCTGCAATTCTTCGTTACTGGCTGCTAGTTGAACCGTGCGCTCTAGAACTCGCTGTTCGAGTTCGGTGTTGAGGCGGCGAACTTCAGCTTCAGCGGTAGTGCGGTCTTGTATTTCCTTTTTTAACTGAGTGTTGGCATTAATTAATTCTAAAGTTCGCTGTTTGATTTGTTCTTCCAAATTATCATTTAAACTTCGCAACTTTTCCTCGACTTCTGTTCTCCGCAACGCTTCTTTTTGCAATTCTTCGTTCATTTTGTTCAACTCCTGAATTTTGTCGGCAACTGTTTCCTGCAAAAGCTCGACATTTGCGTGCATTTCTACGGGATCTAAAGCCTGCAGCAGGCTAATTTCAGTCACAATTCCGGCTAAATATCCTTCCTCGTCCACCACCACCAAGCGCCGGATGCGGTGCTGCTGCATTAACTGGTGAGCCTGCCACAAGGTGGCTTTTATCTGCAACGCTATCAGCGGAAAACTCATCGCCGCGGTGACGGGAGTACGTGCGAAATCTAGTCCAGAAGCTTGGAATTTAACAATGTCGCGTTCTGTAATTATGCCCACAGGTTTCTGATTTTTGTTGTCGCTGTCAGTGCAAATGACTATGCAGCTTTTCCGGTGGGTTCTCATCTGTTTTGCGACTTCTAAAACTGAGGCGCTGCTTGAGGTAACTATTAATTGTGTAGTCATAATTTCTTCGGCGCGCCACATTTTCAGCAAGTCTGCCGGCTTGAGGATTTGACGGATGCTTTCGCAGGTGATAGCGCCTAGCAATTTGCCACCTTCGTCTAGGAGGGGTAAATGACGGATTCTTTTCGAGCGCAATATGCTCAATACCTTGAAGATATTCCCCGCTTGATCGAGGGAAATGGCGATCGGGTTTTTAGTCATTACCTCAGAAATTGCCACCCCTGCTAGCGGTATTTCGCTAGCAGTTATTTTCACAACATCGCGTTCTGTAAAAATTCCGAGCAATTGCTGCTCAAACGCGATTAAAATGCAACTGGCACTCGCCTCAGTCATGGCAGCAATTGCTACTTTCAAGGGTGTGTCTGGAGGCACCACCGGCGGTTTGGGGTCGATCGCCTGTTCTAGCAAGCTTTGGGTATCAGAAACTGTTGTTGACATGGGCAAATCAAGGAGGATAGATGCAGGCGGAACCGGCACTTAATACCATTTTAGATTTCCGATGTTACAGTCGCGTTACGCTCACTGCAATCCAGGTTTGACATCGGTCTAGAGTTGCATTTTTAGTCGGGCATTGGTATGATTTTTAGTGCGATCGCGCTAAACGGCGATCGGAATTGACACAATACACGTCCTTTGACCGATAACTGATGTTACTTCTATTTTACCCAAATGTTTTTCCACACTTTTTTTAACAATCTCCAGTCCCCACCCGCTGCCTTCGTCGGCGGGTTTTGTGGTGAAGAACGGAGCAAATATTCGTGACTAAATTCCCAGGGAATTCAGTTCCCACTGACGAGCAGGCTCGGGTTTTCTGCTCTCACCTCTACTTTTAAAACTCGGCAATTCTCTATAGCTTGTAAAGCATGGTGCATCAAATTTATAGCAACTTGTTTTAGTTTGTCTAGTTAAAACAACAATTTAGGCAGTGGAGCTTGATAATTTATGACAACTTATACTCGGTGTTTTACTTTTGGTAATCAAGAGTTAATATAGTTTTAATTCGGTCAGTAATATTGGCAATTACTTTTCTTCCATACAGTGAGAGCAATAATATTTCTTTATCAAAAATTACTTAGTCTGCTTGCTCTATGTGTAGCAGATGATCTTCTTTGTAAGCTGTGAATAAATGGCAGAGACTATCTGCCTGACTCAGCAAGTTAAGCACCCTTTGATGAAATATTTGATTGCAGTGCAAGTTTATGGATTTCTTCTATTGAGCAAGCAGATTGCTAGATTCAGAAAATTCGCGTTTTATTTCTGTAAGTTCTTGCCATCCAAAATAGGAGTATGGAGATTTTTGGCACAATTACAGACAACTTCAAACTCAGCGTTTTTGAGAACACTTTAATAGCTTTCTCGGAATATTGGTGGGGTTTCCCTGACATAAAACTTGCTGTGAGCGATACAAGCTGCTACTAAATATAATATCCTGCCTCTGAGGCTGTGGGCATTGAACATCGATAACTGTAGCTACGTGTTGCAGTAACTAGCAGCCCCGAAAATCCTGGTGCCCGCAATTGTAAATAATAACCCTGCCTTTGCGCGCAAGCATTCAAGGCAGGGTTATTATTGAGTATTCCGAATTCTCAAGGGTGAAGCGAGGACGCTGCTGCCGACTTCGGCTGCCCAGCAGTACACTACTCGCCCAATCGAGTTATTTTAGCGCTGCGTTCGGCCAACATCAGCAGTACATAAATAGTCATTACATAGCCGGCGGCCAGAATGGGAATAATTAGAGGAATATCGCGATAAATCATAATTAGAACCAAAAGTCAAGGACGAGGAGGAGCAGGACAAGTTCAAGACCTACTACATTAAGTCAGCACGCAAGACCATGCCTTGGTTCTGAAGGCTGTTTTTCCATATCAAGCCTGCGGGAACATTTAGGCGTTCCCGGTCATCAATAATGATTTACTGCTTTACAGATGCTTAAACAGCCTAAAACCATCCACTTTAGCTGCTTTGAGCTACCGTGCACATAAGATGCGCTACTCTTAACTTCTGAAAACTTTTAGCCGCGAGGAACTAAAAATCTGTCCCAGAAATTTTGGCTGCGATCGACTAACAAGGCTGGCTCTACGAAACTTTTACAGGCACCTAAAAGCTACCTGCCAGTCTGGCTGTACTTAATGTATAGAATTGTTTAAATCCTTAATACCCATAATAACACAGGGTTTCTGGGATTTAGAGATTTTTTGGCAGTGTCCTTAACAATTCGATACAATAGGGGCAACCCCTCTGGCAGTCGGCTACTCGCCTCTGGCAGGCGGGTGACTCCCATCGGGTGGCAGATGACAAATAACTGCCGATCGCCTAGATTTTTCTTTTCTATTGCAGAGAATTACCTTAAAATAAAGATATGATTTGTAAAATTTTGTTACTTTACGGCTTGAGTCGGCGTATCCATGATCTCTAGCACTCTCCTATTTTCCTCGGTTGAAGAAGACCTGCGACTGTTGACAGAAAACTTAAAACAGTTAGTGGGTGCCCGTCATCCCATCTTGTACGCGGCTGCAGAATACTTATTCGGCACAAAGGGAAAACGAGTGAGACCCGCAATCGTTCTGTTGATGGCCAAGGCGACTATGCCCGATCGGGAAATCACGGAAAAACACCGCCGCCTCGCTGAAATCACGGAAATGATCCACACCGCTAGTCTCGTGCACGACGACGTGGTGGACGAGTCGGATCTCCGGCGGGGAGTGCCGACGGTTCACAGTCGGTTTAACAACCGAGTGGCAGTATTGGCCGGAGACTTTCTGTTTGCTCAATCTTCCTGGCATTTGGCAAATCTCGACAACCTGCCAGTAGTCAAACTGCTTTCAGAAGTGATTATGGATTTAGCTGAGGGGGAAATTCAGCAGGGACTAAATGGATTTGACACCAGCTTGTCGATCGAAGCGTACCTCGAAAAAAGTTATTACAAAACAGCGTCTTTAATTGCCAACAGTTCCAAAGCAGCGGGCTGTTTGAGCGAGGTTTCAGCGGAAATAGCAGACGATTTGTACAACTACGGTCGGAACATTGGTTTGGCATTCCAAATAGTAGATGATATATTAGATTTCACCGCTTCAACGGAAACTTTGGGGAAACCGGCAGGCTCGGATCTCAGAAGCGGTAATCTGACAGCGCCAGCCCTATTTTGCCTAGAAGAAAAACCTTACTTGGAAGTTCTCATAGAACGGGAATTTGCCCAAGAAGGAGATATAGAGCAGGCCCTGGCACTGGTAGAAGATTCTAGAGGCATAGAGCGATCGCGAGAACTAGCCACAACTTACGCACAGAAAGCCGTCGAATACTTAGCTGCGCTGCCCCATTCAGAGTCCCGTCAAGCTTTGATTGATTTGGCTGAATACGTTTTGAGTAGACTTTATTAGAGGTTAAAAAGTTACACTTTATTGGTAATGGGGAATTGGTAATGGGGAATTCCCAATGCCTAATGCCCTGTTACCAATTAATAGAAAATTGAGTTGTTTAGGCAATATCCGGGGGTGGAGCCGATCGATACTGTTGCAAGTAAACGTTAATTAAACTCTGTACTTGCTCGCGAGGGATTTCCGTCCCGACTTCCAGATTTCCGGGACTTTCAAAAAAAACAATACTGTCAAGACCTTCAAGAGCTATCATTTGAAATAAAATGTGAGTGACAGGCAAAAGCACCGGTCTGAGGCGATCGCCCCCAGCAGCCGCAGCCTGCGACGCATCTTTAATACTGTTCCAAGCATAAATCACCCTCTTCTCCCGTCCCGGTTGCTTGAGATTGCTCAAAACCACGATCGCCCAACTTTGGTCTACCGCTTGCAGGATCGAGTATTCGAGGTGCTGTAGCTGTTGGGCAATTAACACCAGGGCCGGGGCGATCGCCTTTAAGATTTGTGGCGTCGAACCATCGGGCGGAGCTTTTTCGATCAATGCTTGAATCTGTTGGTCTAAATCCATCAGTCAGTTCTTTGATATCTAAAATTAAAAATTTCAGGTTAGCAGGTCCGCATCCAAGTATATATTACCCAGCACTGCCCTATTAAAGATAAGCTGATACCCATCTAAATTTAATATTTAGCAGCCTAGAGTCCTTGTAGCGAGCCTTTGGGCAAAAAAATTAAGTGCGTAACAGCTTACACAATGTCATCCAAAAAGTCTAACGGTAGGGTGCGGAGCGCTAGCGCTGTCAAGGTGTGTTAAATCTGAACCCGATAAAAAGCCGAAAACAGTTATTTCACGTTCGGATTTTTCAAACTTAAAGCAATAACAACTGCTTGGGGGAGCTGGGTTTCAAAATCAAAACGCCCAAAGTTAGTAACTTCGTTGTTTACTGAGTCCACCGGTGCTTACGGCGCACTCTACAAACTCAACCTTTGTGCCGCATAGCACCCTACAAACTACATTTCAAACGTTTGAGGGACTTTTAGCCCAAGCGTTTGAGCCTCTCTACAGCGGGCTGACCATCAGCAAGCCCGCTCATGAATGCAATCAACGTGTTTGCGTCATTGTAGCCGTTGGGGATGGGCAATAGATATTATTTATTTATTGCGATTAATCTATCTTATGAAGAAGATTTATCGATCGCCCGCTATGACATTTCAAGCCTTTGGGGGCATTCTTCACCACTCATGAGCGGGCTGGGTGCTGATGGCGCACCTTACCCCAGATGGCGACTCAAAGAATTTGTTGGCCCTAATCCTATATATCTATTGTTCATATTTATAGTTGGTCGATCGTCCTTGACGCTACCCATACCTGCCGCTGCACCTCGGACTCATCAGCTACACCCCTAACTTTTTCGTTGTTAACAGCCCCAGAGTCACCTCAAGTGTAACGAAATATTACAAGATGACGCTAAAGCAGCATAGAGGCTTGACAGCAAAGAAGTAAGCCGCTAATCTGATATACATACCCGGGTAAGTCAATTCACTGTCATATGCAAGAAAAGCAAAAAGTTACATTGTATCTTCCACCAGAACTGCATCGCCAGCTCAAAATCCGAGCCGCAGTCGAAACTGAACCGATGTCATCAATTGCAGAAAGGGCAATTGTCTTCTACCTAGGAAATCCCGAACTGGTTGACGAAGTAGAAGCCTCCTACGGACAAACCCATCGGGTATACAACTGTCCAGAATGCACGGGTTCAGTAGTCATGCGAGATGGAGAACTGGCATCCATAACAAGTCAGCCGAGCGTATTGGCTGAGCAGGATCTTCCAGTAAAGCAGGTGTCGAGCGTCAGCGCCAGCACTGCCAAACCGGGAGAGGAAGAATTGGTTCCCTGCTAAGAATGCCTTGCTTCCCCAAAAAGCTAGAACTGAAATTTTCAGTAAGAGGGCGAAGGGCAGCATTGAGATTCAGCAAAGATAGCACCGTCTCTAGTGGGTCGAGGACTATGCAAGAAGAGATCAGTATTCTAATCCAAGCTCAATATCCTCTGATCTACCTCGTGACATCCGAGGAAGAGCGGTGTGAGCAAGCAATTTCGACAATAGCTCAAGCCAAACCACAGCGACGAGTATTTATCTGGACTGTAACTCACGGCATTGTGGAGTACGGTCAACCCCGCACCACCACCCAGCACAACACCGTCTCCCCAGAGGCCGCAATTGAATGGGTGATCAGGCAGCGAGAACCGAACAGTAACGCTAGCATCTACATTTTCAAAGATCTGCATCCTTTTATAGATTCTCCTCCGGTAACGAGGTGGTTGCGCGATGCGATCGCCAACTTCAAAGGAACGCAAAAGACAATTATACTGATGTCTCCTTTGCAGCAAATTCCGATCGAGCTAGAAAAGGAAGTAGTGGTTTTAGACTTCGCGCTCCCAGACATGAAGGAACTAAACCAAGTATTGTCTAACCAGTTGGAGCAAACGAAATCGCGACGCATTACGACAGAAGCGCGAGAAAAACTTTTAAAAGCAGCCTTGGGATTGACCAAGGACGAAGCTGAAAAAGTTTATCGCAAAGCCCAAGTTTCTACGGGGCGCTTAACAGAAGAAGAAGTAGACATCGTTCTGTCGGAGAAAAAGCAATTAATTCGGCGCAACGGCATTCTAGAGTTCATAGAAGAAGATGAAACCCTGGATGCAGTCGGGGGTTTAGAAGAACTCAAAAGGTGGCTCAGGCAGCGTTCCAACGCCTTTACAGAAAGGGCGAGAGAATACGGTCTACCCCAACCAAAAGGGATGTTAATTCTCGGCGTACCGGGATGCGGAAAATCGCTGATTGCCAAGACCACCTCCCGCCTCTGGGGACTGCCCCTGCTGAGGCTAGATATGGGTAGAGTCTACGACGGCTCGATGGTGGGTCGATCGGAAGCCAATCTCCGCAACGCCCTCAAAACCGCAGAATCAATCTCTCCAGCCATCCTCTTTATCGACGAACTAGACAAAGCTTTTGCAGGAGGCACTGGTTCTGCAGACTCAGACGGAGGCACCTCCAGCCGGATTTTCGGTTCCTTCCTCACTTGGATGCAAGAAAAGACTTCCCCAGTCTTCGTAATGGCAACAGCCAACCGAATCGAGCGGTTGCCGGGGGAATTCTTGAGGAAAGGGCGGTTCGACGAACTCTTCTTTGTTGACCTGCCTACCAAAGAAGAACGCCAAGATATATTCAAGATTCACTTGTCAAAGCGGCGCCGGGAAATTTCTCGCTTCGATTTAGAGCAACTTTCCAACGTTTCCGACGGCTTTTCAGGTGCAGAAATTGAGCAAGGGCTAGTAGCAGCCATGTACGAAGCCTTCGCTCAAGATAGAGAATTTACGCAGCTAGACATCATCGCGGCCATTAAATCCACATTGCCACTATCTAAAACCATGACCGAACAGGTGACTGCCCTGCGGGATTGGGCTAGACAGCGCGCACGGCCCGCTGCGTCTTCCGTCGCTGAATATCAGCGAATGGAATTCTAAAAGCTTTCTCCTGGTCCAAACAGGAGCAAAGGCTAGCAACAGCTAGCAGTTCGATTGAAGAGCCGCCCAGCGGCACCGTTAAATCCAGACCGTTGTTGTTTCTCTCTCAGTTTTATTAGGAGGAAATCCAATGTCTCACTTTAGCACACTGCGTACCAAAATCACCGACGCCGAAATCCTGAAAGCTTCCCTGCGCGACTTGGGCATTTCAGTCAAGTCCGAAGCTGATGTTCGTGGCTATAACGGTCAGCGCGTTCGCTCCGACATCGTGGCGATTCTCGAAGGCGAATATGACCTGGGTTGGTCTCGCAATAGCGATGGTTCCTTTGACCTGATTGCCGACCTCTGGGGCGTCGCCAAAAAACACAATCAAACTGAGTTAATCAACTCCATCAACCAGAAGTACGCAGTTAACAAGACCTTGGCCGCAGTCAAGCAGCGCGGTTTGCAAAATGCCAACGTTAAGCTGGTAGTGCAAAACTAATTGATCTGCAGGTTTCCAAGCTCGCGGGTTAACCAAACAAACGGGTTAACCCGTTTTTAGCTCGCTAGGATGTAGAGAGGGGTCTTTGGGCCGCCACATACTTTTTTAGCACCCCCAAGCAGCAGCTTTCAACCTGAAAGCTGCTGCTTTATGCTTTAATGGTCTGCTACCTAATGCTTGAGGCAATCGTCGATCGTTTGTTGATAAATTTCAAGTATTCGATCGACTTTGCGTTCCCAATCAAAATGCTGCCGGACTCCTTCCCGTCCCGCAGAACCCATACTCTGCCGCAATTCGGGTGAATGAGCGAGCTTGAGCATCGCATCTGTCAGGCCCTTGACAAATCCTTCTTTAGAAGTCGGTTCTACTAAAATACCGCAAGTGGAATTCAGATAATCCGCTGGGCCGCCCCAGTTCGTTGCTATGACCGGCAAGCCCACCGCCATTGCTTCCATTACTACCGCCCCCCCAGGCTCTCGCAAACTTGGCAGCACCAGTGCATCAGCTTGTTGCAGTTTGATAGCGCACTGATCCTGAGACAGCCAGCCACTGAATATAGCTCTACCGCCCAGTCCCAAACGAGCTGTTTGAGTTTCTAGTTCGCCCCGCATCTCTCCATCACCGATGATTTCCAAGACTGCATCAGTTTGAGCTGCGACGGGTACGAAGGCATCCAGCAGTAGGTCTACAGCCTTCCAGTCTGCGAGGCGCCCCAAGAACACAAAATGAACCTGTTGATCGGGTTGTTTTGATGCGGTAGAGTCCGATCGCCACACCGAAAAATCCACGCCGTTTTCCACAAGTTCAATAATTTTACCCTGCACCCCAGCCTACCGTGTACACACAAGTTGATTCTGAGCTAGTTTCCATCCCAAAAAGATGGATTCAAACTGTCGGAGTCCATGAA
>NZ_JAUBQW010000053.1:0-38387 GCF_036701485.1 Microcoleus sp. Pol11C3
TTTGATGCAGTTTTTCGGTATAATGTTTACAATGATAACAAACAATTCCTTCTGATAAAATGCTCAGTCCCAAGAAAATTTTTCCCTCAACTTGAGTACAAGTTTCAACCCTGACTCCAGGCAAGGCTAATAGATAGTCTAGATGGAAGCTCATAACGGTAAATGTATTATTAGGTACATTTTACACCATAAACTCAGGAGAGCCGTTTGGAATCAATCTGTCAATCTCGCTGTCAAAGGAGATACTCTCGTTAATACAATCTACTGTGGTTCAGCCGAAAGTCAGGAGCGAAGACTTTGGGCATTAGGAGCAGAGTTAGCAAAAGGCAGTAGCTTCAACATTAATCAAAACCAACAAATTGTGGTAATTAAGTCCCCTTACGACGAAGAAATTTCTACTTGGAATACTAAACTCAATCAAACCTATATTCCCTACGGTAGACAAGGAAGAATAGGACAACAACGTCAAGCAGTTGAAGATAGTAATGCTGGCAGCAATACGGTTATGCGTAGTGCGTCCAAAGCTTCTGAATACTATGATAATTCTTCTTGGGACTTACTAGATGCTCTCGAAAACGGAACAGTTAAACTAGAGGCAATATCAGATGATAATTTACCAGAAATCATGCGAGGGATGACCCTCACAGAAAAAAGAGCATATGTAGCGGGAAAGAAAACCGAAAGAGAGGCAATTAAAAAGACGATCCGCGACTTATCTGAAAAGCGTACAGCATATATTGAACAACAGCGCCAATCTAGTACCAATAGGGGTGAAAATACTCTCGATCGCGTAATAATTCAAAGTCTCCGCCAGCAATTAGCCGCTAAAGGATTTAAGCTTCAGTAGTTCCTGAATTACCATAGCAGAACCTACTACACCTGGGACGATAAAAAAAGGAAAAACCAATGACCGAATATCGATTAACACCCGCAAAGTACCACCACGTACAAGTAGTTGTTTCCCTGAACCGTTTTCACTTAGACAGCTATAAAAACCCTGATGAAGCATTGACAAAACTGCTTGAACTAGGTTACACTCCTGAATTGCGATATCAATGGACTCCAGAGCGAAACGAATTTGATTTATACGCCCTAATTCACGACTTACCGCTAGAAGAATCGCTAATGACCGATGAAAAGTGTCAGGAGTTTTTCAAGCATTTCAAACACAGCCAAATATATTCGATCGGGTGCGGTAACGCTGACCCCGATTGGCTATTTGCTTGGGGTTTTGATGACCCCCGCCGTCACGCCAAGCCCGAAAAAATTGAACCTTTACCAGCAGCTACAGCGTTAGCTTAATTAAAAGAACGCAGACGGAATTCCATCTGCGTTCATCTGTGTTTATCTGCTAATATCTGCGGTTAAAAACTCCCAATCCAACTACTTCGCTGCAGGTAAAGACAACTGAGGCGAAGTTTTAGGATAGCTTCCATTCCCGGAAATGACAGCCGGTTCCTGCGACAGCAAAAACTCACGAATTACTCTAGCAAAGGCTCTTTGAGCTAAACCGCCGACTACTTTCTGCCCCATATTCTGCACTTCCGGTTTCACCAACAACTGCGGAAGTAGCTGCAATACTTTCGTCCCGTCAAAACCCGGAGTTGATTGCAAAATATCCCAAATCCGTTTGATGTGTTCTAGATTGTTTTTTTCTGTTGGTGAAACCACAGGTTGATTTGCCTTGACTCCAAACCATTCGCCTACGACTGCTTTGGCGTTAGCAAAGGCGTTGCTGGAAAGTGTGTCCAGACTCTTGACTAATTCCAGGACAATACGATCGCGAATGAAATCTCCTCTTTCGGAGAATAAATATTCTAAAGCTTGGTTCAAGATTTGGCTGACATCGTAATCATCGCTCTCGCGGGCATTGTTGAGCAAGTTTTCTAAGCGGTTCCAGCGGAATTCGCCTTGTTTGAACAGCAAATCTTGCAGGGATGCTCTCAATTCCGGTGCGGGGTCGCTCAACAGCCGTTTTGCGACGTAAGGATAAGCTTTGCTCAACACTTTGAATTCTGGATCGACATTAATGGCAATCCCTTCTAAGGTGACGAGCGATCGAATAATCAAAGCATAGTAAGCTGGAACTCGGAAAGGATATTCGTACATCACCGCCGAAAGCTCGTCAGTAATGCTTTTGAAATTTAGTTCGGCAACGCTAGCACCCAAAGCATTGTTAAATACGCCGGCCAAAGCTGGAATAATTGGCGTCAAATCGGTGTCTGGTGTTAAAAACTCCAACTTCACGTAATCTTTTGCCAAACCTTCAAAGTCGCGATTCACCAAATGCACCACAGCTTCTAACAAGCCGTACCGCTGATAAGGTTTAACTTCGCTCATCATCCCGAAATCGAGATAAGCCAACTGACCGTCAGGAGTTGCCAAAAGATTGCCGGGATGCGGGTCTGCGTGAAAGAAACCGTGTTCTAGGAGTTGTCGGAGAGAACACTGCACCCCCACTTCAATTAAGTAAGGAGCGTCAATTCCTTGAGCTTTAACCGCTTCTAAATTAGTGAGTTTGACCCCGGTGATCCACTCCATTGTTAAGACGCGGCGGCGGGTATATTCCCAGTAGATGCTGGGAACATAAATGTCTTTGATGTGACCGTATAGTTGGGCAAACCGTTCGGCATTTTGACCTTCGTGGGTGTAGTCCATTTCTTCATAAATTCGCTCGCCCAACTCGTCCATAATTCCTGCGAGGTCACTGCGAATTATTTTGAAGTTGTTTTGTGCCCAAACTGCAACGCGCCGCAGAATGTAGATATCTAAGCCGATGTTCTCGGCTAAACCTGGTCGCTGCACTTTGATTGCGACTGTTTCCCCGGTTTTGAGTTTGCCTTTGTAGACTTGTCCGAGGGAAGCTGCGGCGATGGGATCGGGGGTGATTTCGGCGTAAATTTCGTTGGGGTGGGCCCCCAATTCTTCTTGAATGAATTGATATGCTACTTCGTTAGGAAATGCTGGCAATTGATCTTGGAGCGTTGTTAGTTCTTCTAAATATGCTGGCGGTACTAAGTCGGGTCGTGTTGAGAGTGCTTGTCCGATTTTTATAAAAGCTGGGCCAAGTTGGGCGAGAATTTCTGTCAGCCGGGCGGCGCGACGCTTTTGGTTCCTGACGGTGTTGCCTGTTTTGCTGTCCAACCACACACTGAGGGCAAAGCTAAAAAATGTCCAAACAACACTCGACAGCCGTCCCCAGACTTGTAGAGGGCGATTTCGGTACTCGGCTGCGATCGCCACTGGATCGTACCGAACAGCATCTCCGGCTAACTCGAAAGCTATGTCTCTGGCTGATTTGAGCCGATCGTCCGTTACGATCTCCGTCTCTAGTGATACTGCTACTGCTTGCAGGGGAATTGTATTTGCATCTTGGAGATTGCCGAGTACAGCCTGAGTCCCTGAATTTACATAAGTTTGCGGGGAGGCTGGCGATACTGTCTTGACATTCATAAATCAGACCTAGTGTGAAGCATTGTAAATATATTGTAACAATTTAAGGAAGAAGACCCTTCTTCCTTCTTATATACTTACTCGCCGCTGGATTTGAGGAGTCGATCGCGAATGCCTGATAGTTGCGATTGGCTGCTGACGGGCGATCGAGGTTGGGGCGTTTCGGTATCGGGCCAGTTGGGTAAGTCGTCACAGGGACAGCACTCCGGCGGCATTCCGGTTTGTTTGAACACTACGGGCATAGCGCAGCGCGCGCAGGGGCTGATTTCCCATGCTGGTGTCAGCAGTTGGGCAATTGTTTCGTTTGTGCCTTGCAGGTAACAGTCTCCGGTTTCGGGGGAGATAATTTTTTGCCAGCAGTCTTCAAATTCCTGGCTGTAGCGATCGCCCGCAATTACCGATTTGGGCAGCAGCACTTCGGAACCGTTGCGAATTAATACTTTTTTGCCTAACTGAAACCAGTAAGCAATATATTTTCTCACTTCACTCTCTGATGCCATAACTTTTAGTCCGCCCTTCAACTAATTGGTGATTTTAGACTCTTCAGTGGAAATGTGCCATTTCTCAATAGACATTTTATATTTTACATTTTTTCAAACATTTGGCTCTTTACCCTGTCAAATTCTTGTGCTAGTTGCCAGATATAGTATTGCTTTGGGAGGATTTATGTAAGTTTTGACTTTTCAATCTTACTAACAATTCTAGCTGATTTTCAGCTAGAATTGTCCACCGGGAAACCGATTTTTTGGCTCCCTTGTCGATCGCGCCCGATAGTGTTAATTTTTCAAGGGCGGCAGCGGCCTACCCAAAGCGCTGAGATTCAAGGCGTAACCTCCGGTGGCAAGATACACAGTATTGGCGATCGCCCCGATGTGGCGGACAAGTGTGCCAAGGCGATCGCGAAACAGTCGCCCCGCCGGATAAGCAGGCACAACACCCCATCCGGTTTCCTCTCCTACGAAAATTACATCGGCTACCGTTGACTTCAAGCTAGCGAGCAAATCTTGCTGGGTAATAGCCCAAACAGCCGCTTCTTGTTCTAAAAGATTTGCTGTCCAAGTTCCCAGGGAATCAATCAACAAGCAATCTGATGGCTTGCCGGCGAGCACAACTGCCGATAATTCGATCGGCACTTCTAGAGTTGTCCAATCAACTGGACGGCGATTTTGGTGCTGTTCGAGGCGACGAAGCCACTCCAAATCCGCTTCATCAACTCGGCCGGTAGCCACATAGATTACTTGTTTTCCCAAACCCGCAGCCAGAGTTTCGGCCCATTCACTTTTGCCACTTCGGGCCGGCCCAGTTACTAAGATTAATTGTCTCGATGCAGTTGGTTCTGAGTTAGTCATTAGTCAGCAGAGTTTAGATTTTAGATTTTAGATTTTAGATTTACTCCACCACAAATGATTTTGGGAGATGGAAGTTTGGTTAAAATTTTTGGACTGCTCGCAACTAATGTCGGGGGCTTGTCTCCGTTCTTTGGTAGGGTCATATACAAAGGATTAAACATAATTCCCAATTGCCAATTCCCAATTACCAATTCCTAATTATGATTTAAACTGCCAACTACCAAATGCTTTTTAAGCGATAATAGCATTGTTGAGACAATTTCACAGTAAGTCGCTCGAGAACCCCAGTATTTCCAAAGCTGTTATTTATGCCAAATCATCCTCAGATATCAGCAATAATTTGCACCCACAATCGCGCTGCCTATTTAGCGGCGGCGATCGACAGCTTGCTGGTACAGGATTTTCCCGACAACTTTGAAGTAGTAGTAGTGGATAACGCTTCTAGCGATTATGCAAGCCCGGAAAGTCCCATTTCGCGCACCCGCGAGGTGGTAGAAGCAAGACTGGGCGATCGCCGCCTCAAGTACGTCTGGGAACCCAAAATCGGTCTGTCAGTAGCCCGGAACACCGGCGCTTCAGAAACTCGCAGCGAAATATTAGCTTATCTCGACGACGATGCTGTGGCTAAGCCGAATTGGCTCAGGGTGCTGCACGCGGCTTATCAAAGTAATCAAAAACTAGCCGTAGCCGGTGGCAAAGTCAACTTGATCTGGCCTTGTGGAGTCTCCCCCCCCGAATGGCTGTCACCAGGATTGGCCCAGAACTTGGGAGTTTACGATTTGGGGGAAAGTTGCGTTTACGTCACTGCTGCCGGTTTGACTCCCAGGGGTGTAAACTACTCAATCCGGCGCACTTTTCTCGAAAAAATTGGCGGCTTCGATGTCAAACTCGGTAGAGTTGGCACAAAATTGTTGTCAAATGAAGAGCTGCGGGCCACAGAACTAGCTTTAGAGTTAGGTTGGCAAGTAGTTTATCTACCGGAAGCCGTTGTGCTTCACAATGTCGCTGCAGAACGGCTCAAAAAAGCTTGGTTTCTAGAGCGCGGGTGGTGGCAAGGCATCAGCGAGTGTTATCGGGAACAATTGTCCGATCGAGCCGGTATTGCTCAGCTTGGGCGAGGGGGTGAAAGAATCTTGACGGGTGTCTGGAAGTCTTTTAAATATATTAGAGATCCGGCGCTGCGGTTTGAAAATTTCGTTTTTGCCTGGGGTCAAATCGGTTATTTGAGCGTAGCCATCCGCGGCCTGATTTTTACACCGAAATCGACCACTAGGCATTAGGCTATAGGCAATATCCCTCGCTGCTCAAGTCGTCGGCGCGGGTGTGCAGATCGCATTTCATCCACCAAAACTCTACCGCATTCAGGTTCAAGCACTCGATTATGACATCTAGTTCATCCAAGATACCGGTTTCAGTTCTCATTCCGGCAAAAGACGAAGAACTTAATCTACCTGCGTGTCTGGCCAGCATTGCTAGGGCGGATGAAGTTTTCATGGTTGATTCCCAAAGCAGCGATCGCACCGTAGAAATTGCCATCAGCACCGGCGCAAAAGTAGTGCAGTTTTACTTCGACAAGCGCTGGCCGAAAAAGAAAAATTGGTCTTTGGACAATCTGCCCTTTCGCAACGAATGGGTATTAATTGTCGATTGCGACGAGCGCATTCCGCCGGAACTTTGGGACGAAATCGCGCGGGCGATCGAAGACCCCAATTTTGACGGCTACTACCTCAACCGCAAAGTTTTCTTTTTAGGACAATGGCTGCGTTACGGAGGCAGATATCCCGACTGGAATTTGCGTCTGTTCAAGCATCAAAAAGGACGTTACGAAAATCTCGGCACTGAATCCGTCCCCAATACTGGCGACAACGAAGTTCACGAACACGTCATTTTAGCTGGTCAAGTCAGCTACTTAAAAAATGACATGATTCACGAGGATTACCGTGATTTATTTCACTGGATAGAACGGCATAACCGCTATTCTAATTGGGAAGCTCGCGTTTATTACAATATTATTGAAGGGCGCGATGACAGTGGGACTATTGGTGCTCACTTATTTGGAGATGCCGTACAGCGGAAGCGATTTCTCAAAAAAGTTTGGGTGTGGCTGCCTTTTAAACCAATGCTCAGATTTATTTTATTTTACTTCATTCAGCTCGGCTTTTTGGACGGAAAAGCTGGCTATATTTATGCAAGGTTATTGAGTCAATATGAGTATCAAATTAATGCGAAACTTTACGAGTTGCGTTGTTGTGGCGGTCAGTTGAATGTGGCCCAATCTCAGCCGCCTATGTCGCCACCAGTAGTTATTACTCAGGAGACAGAAGTGAAATTGCCTTAATATTTTGGAGGAAGGGGGAATTGGGAATTGGCAATTGGTAGTTGGGAATTAGGAAAGCCAGCCCCTAGCGAGTGGCTTGAGGAATTTTCATTTAATAAGTTCTTCTAGTGAGGGAAAAAGCAATTTTTCATCGTTGATTTTCTGGCAATCGCAAGGCTGTTGAAGAGCGGAAATAGCGGAGACATTACCTAGCAGCAAACGCATACTTTCAATTAATAGCGGGAGAGTCAATATAACGATCGCCCCGGACACCAGCAAGCTAATCAAGCCATCAGCCCAATTCCAGTGTAGCCATGCTACGGCGATCGCAGCTAAAATTACTCCAACCGACGAAAATATGTCGGCGACTGCGTGCAGAAAGGCGCTTTTGAGATTTAAGTCGCCGTGACAGCAGGAATGCAAGCAACAAGCATTAATCGAGTTGATGCTTAAACCGACAATTGCGGTAATTAACATCGGGAGTCCTTCTACTTCGGGAGTTGGGGACTGCAAACGGGCGATCGACTCGGCGGCTATCCAAAGGGCGATCGCCACTAAACTGATACTATTAATTAAAGCAGCAATTATTTCTCCTCGTTCAGGGATTGACGATTGTGCGATCGTACAATCTACGGATTTACTTTTGCGTTTGACTGAGGAGTACCAAGTCGCTGTTAAAGTTATTGCTAAAGCTGCTACATCTGAAAAGACGTGACCCGCATCTGCTAATAGGGACAAACTATGAGAATTAAGTGCGGCGATTAACTCTGCTACAAAAAAGCTGCTAAGCAGTACCAATGCTGTTTGTAAAAGTTGCACTTTGCCAATTCTGGGATTTATATTTTCGCATTGTGCGATATCCTTGGCATTTTCCGAGTCAAAATTGTCCCTAACTAGAAATGTCATGCAGCAGTCCTTAAGGTTAAACTCGATTTTAAATTAAACATTAAATTAACTATCAATGACCGATTATATACCAAATCCGAACCTAGATCCGGAAAATTTGAGCGCAAATTCCCCAAATTCTCAAATAAACGATCGTCCAATTAGCGACTATCACGCAAATACTTTGACAGGGGAATCTTTAGTTGATTTGCGGAAGTACAATCAATCAAAGTTCGATCGGGGAAAGCCTGGTTGGCTAATTTTGGTTTGGTGGTTGGTGCAGGCGATCGCATTTCCCCTCACTCCACACCCTTTTAACGGCATCAGAAGCGCGTTGCTGCGGTTATTTGGAGCGAAAATAGGTCGGGGTGTGATCATTCGCCCCACGGCTCGTTTTACCTATCCTTGGAAAATTGCAATCGGAGACTACAGTTGGATCGGAGATGATGTTGTATTGTACAGTTTGGATCGAATTGCGATCGGCAAACACTGCGTCATTTCTCAAAAAAGTTACCTTTGCACCGGCACTCACGACCCCCAAGACTCCGCCTTTGGCTTAATAACAGCATCTGTTATCATTAATAACGGCGTTTGGATTGCCGCCGACTGCTTCATTGGCCCTGGTGTCGAAATCGGTGCTAACGCTTTAATTGGAGCTCGCAGCAGCGTCTTTAAAAATATGCCTGCCGGCTTTGTTTGTACGGGTAATCCCTGTCGTCCGCGCGATCGGCGAGAAATTAACAAAAGTTCGTAAGACACATTGCAGTGGGAAACTAAGCAGCTTGATAAGCTTGTGACCGAATTGGAATTTCAATGACGAATTCTATTCCCTTTCCTAATCCCGGCTGGCAGTATAATCTGCCCCCATGCTTTTCAACGATAATTTGGTAACTGATAGATAACCCCAATCCAGTTCCTTTACCGATAGGCTTGGTGGTAAAAAAAGGGTCAAATAGTTTGGGTTGTAAAGTTTCGCAAACTCCCAGACCGTTGTCACTAATATGAATAGCAACCCAATTCTCCTTAATTACTTGTGTAGAAATTTTAATGCAGTTCGGGTGTTGTTTAATTTCTGCAAAGGAACGCTGCTGATTTGATTCCTCTAAAGCATCAATGGCATTGGAAATAATATTCATGAACACTTGATTTAATTGTCCGGCATGGCATTCTACTTGTGGAAGCTTACCGTAATCTTTTATTAGTTCAATCTCAGGATGCTCGGGTTTTGCTTTTAAACGATGATGCAGAATGGTGAGTGTACTATCAATTCCTTCATGAATATTTACAGCTTTCACCTCTGCCTCATCTAGGCGAGAAAAGATTCGCATAGACTTGACAATCTCCTGGATTCGCTCGGTTCCTAAGCTGATGGAATTAAGAACTTTAATAAAATCTTCCTCCAGAAACTCCAGTTCTATTTCATCCATTGCTGCTTGAATCCGAGGGGTGGGATTTACATAATCTTCTTGATAGAGGTGTATAATTTTTAGTAAGTTATGAGCGTACTCTTGGGCATAACCCAGATTTCCCGAGATAAAATTTATAGGGTTATTAATTTCATGAGCAATCCCAGCCGCCATTTGCCCTAAGCCGGACATTTTCTCGCTTTGGATTAACTTAATTTGCATTTGTTGTAAATCTTCATAGGCTTGGCTAACTTCTAAAATCTTTTCTTCCAATAAGGTATTTTTCTCTTCTAATTTATCAGCTAGAACATAAAGCTTTAAGTGCAGCTTGACGCGAGCTAATACTTCCTCTTGTTGGAAGGGTTTGGTAATATAATCTACAGCCCCAAGCTTAAACCCCTCAACTTTATTAGCCGTATCCGAGAGAGCAGTCATAAATATAACGGGAATCTGTTTAGTTTCTGGATTAGCCTGTAATCGACGACAGGTTTCAAATCCATCAATCTCTGGCATCATTACATCTAGCAAGATTATATCTGGTAGAGCATATTTGACCCGCTCTAATGCCATCTTTCCTGATTTTGCGACCCGAACTTCAAATCCTTCCTGACTTAAGGCATCAGATAAGACACCCAAGTTGGCTGAATTATCATCAACTATAAGAATTGTACCCTTGGGTTGAATTGCTGAATTCATAAACCTTACTTGTAGGATTTAATAAAGATTAAAATCTCTTCGTCTTGAAAGTCCTTTGCCATTTGATGCAATCTTTTAGCAAAGGGAATGTATTTTGGATCTATTTCTTCAAGTAATACCGCCTGTTTAACTATTTCTAGGAAATTTCCTTTCATAGCCAGCTCGTATAGCATTTCCATTTCTGTAGCAGGCGGGGAAATTAGCTCAGTGGTGTCTGAGGCGATCGCCAGTGGATCTTCATTAGCTTCATAAACCCATTCCAAGTGAAGATACTTTTGTAATTTTTGCAAGAGCTCTGTTGCTTGAACAGGTTTGGGAATAAAAGTGTTGCCTCCTGCTTCTAAACTTCTGTATTGATCAGTTTCAAATACGCTGGCAGAAGAGACAATAATCACGATGTCTTTGAAATTTTCCGATTCTCGAACCCGCTTAATTAGCTCGAAGCCATCTACTTCGGGCATTAGTAAGTCGGTAACGATTAAATCTGGTTCTACCTCCAGAATCTTTTCCCAGCCTTCCTGCCCATCATTGGCTTCAAACACCTCAAAGCCGATCGGACTGAGTAAATTGCTAATTACGGAACGGTTAGCCCATTTGTCATCAATAACCACCATCTTAGGTTGGCGGTCTTTGATGCCGATTATCTGCCCGCGATGGTCGATTTGGGACGTTTTTACCCATTCCTCGGCTTGATACAGATCGACATCAAACCAAAAAATACTGCCAACATTCATCTCACTTTGAACCTGAATGGTACTGCCCATTAATTCTACAATCCTTTTGCTAATTGCCAGTCCTAATCCGGTGCCTTCCGTCTGCCGTCTACGATCTCCTACCTGCTCGAAGGGCTGAAAGATAGCTTGGAGTTGATCTTGGGCAATGCCAGTACCTGTATCGCGTATTTCAAAGCGAATTTTTCCTTCTGTTGCAAAACTAACTATAAAAGTAACGCTGCCCTCATCGGTAAATTTAATAGCGTTGCTTAAAAGATTAATTAACACTTGTCGCAAGCGTTTTTCATCCGCACGAATACCGATCGGGAGTTCGGGGCTGGATGGAAAATGGAAGTGAATTCCCTTAATTTCAGCTCGGATGCGACACATCTCTGCTACACCTTGCAGGAACGCTGGGAAATGAAAATCGGTGAACTGGAGTTCCACTTTCTGTGCTTCAATCTTCGACAAATCGAGAATATCATTGATTAAGGTCAGTAAATGGGAACCGCACTGATAAATGACATCAATGCGCGATCGCTCTTCTTCATTCAATAATTTGGAACGCTGAAGAATCTGCGCGTAGCCCATAATGCCATTAAGCGGAGTCCGCAACTCGTGGCTCATGTTAGCAAGGAATTCACTTTTGGCTCGACTTGCTGCTTCTGCGGCTTCCCTGGCTTTTGCCTGTACGATTTCTGTTTGTTTGCGATCGTGGATATCGATGGAAGTGCCAACCCACTCCCGGATGCTGCCATCTTCATTTAGAATTGGTATCCCTCTAGCTTGAAAATAACGATAGTTGCCATCCGCCCCTCGGATTCGATATTCTACGTCATACAGGCTTTTAGTTTGGACTGCTTCCATCCAGAGTTGAGCCGTTCGTTCGCTATCGTCCGGATGAACTGCTTCTAACCAGCCCAAACCAACCACTTCAGCTTCGGTTTGTCCAGTATAAGCTCTCCAAGTTGGTAAATCGGGCGATCGCCCTTCAGAATCCGCTATCCAGACAATTTGGGAGATGGCAGCGATTAGCGATCGATAGCGTTCTTCGCTTTGTTTGATAGCATCTTCGGCTTGTTTGCGATCGTGGATATCGCTGGAAGCGCCAACCCACTCCCGGATGCTGCCATCTTCATTCAGAATTGGCACTGCTCTAGCTTGAAAATAACGATAGTTTCCATCTGCTGCTCGGATGCGATATTCTATCTCATACAGGCTTTTCGTTTGCACTGCTTCCATCCAGACCTGATTGGTTCCTTCGCGATCGTCTGGGTGAATTGCATCTAACCAGCCAAAACCAACCACCTCAGCTTCAGTTTGTCCGGTGTAAGCTCTGAAAGTGGGTAAATCTGGACATCGCCCTTCAGCATCCGTTATCCAGACAAGTTGGGACGTAGCAGCGATTAGCGATCGATAGCGTTCTTCGCTTTGTTTTATAGCATCTTCGGCTTGTTTGCGATCGCTAATGTCTCGCACCACAGATAACGCATACAGCTTGTCATCCTGCCAATAGGGGGTTGCTGTAACTTCCACATCAATGCACTTCTTATCCTTGCGGACATCAATGGCATGACAGAAGAACTGCTTACCTGCCTTCACAGTTTCTAAGAAGTCCACAAATAGGTGGTGACTATCTGGGTGTATGAAGCCTCCAGGTGGTAGTTGAGCGAACTCCTCAGAAGTGTAGCCGTGGATTCTGGCTTGCGCCGGATTGATGGCGACTACTTTTCCGGTTTCTAGTTCTGTGATGATAATGCCATCGTTCACCGACTCAAAAATACTGCGATACTGAGTTTCTTTATGTCGCAACGCTTCTTCAGCTTGTTTGCGATCGCTAATATCTCGTGTTGTGGCAATGATGCCAATGATGTTGCCATTAGCATCCCGCCACGCAGCCTTTGTAGTCAAAAAGGTGGTAGGGTTTTGACCTGGAGAAGAGATTTCTTCTTCGTAAGTCTCGGTAATTCCTGCCGCGATGATTTGGCTATCTTTTGCCATCATTTCACGAGCAGTATCAGGGGGCATTAATTCTAAATCATCTTTGCCGATGATTTCCTCAATTGGCTTGTCCAAAAACTTGGCGCCATTGGAGTTAATGACAACATACTGCCCTTGCCCATCTTTAACAACAATTATATCTGGCGTACTTTCCAAAATAGAGTTTAGCAGTGCATTGCGATCGCGCAGTGCAGCCTCCTGTTCGCGCAGCGCTTCTTCAGCTTGTTTGCGATCGGTAATATCTGTATTAGCTCCAATCCATTCCCGAATTGAACCATCCGCGTTCTGAATTGGTACACCACGACAACTCATGTAGCGATATTCCCCGTCATAGCGGCGCAAACGGAATTCAACTTCATAGAGCCATCGATTAGCAACAGCAGCCGACCATACGCTCGCAACGTGAGCGCTATCGTCTGGGTGCACCATATTTAGCCAGCCAAATCCCTTGTAATCATCAAATATCTGTCCTGTAAATGCACTCCAAGTAGGTTGCTCGATCACCAATTCGCCGTCGCTACTGGTGATCCAAATAATTTGAGCGCTAGCTTCCATTAAAGAACGAAATCGTTCTTCACTTTGTTTGAGCACATCTTCTGCGGTTTTGCGATCGCGAATATCCCGCGCCATAGTGGAAATAAACTCGACTTCGCCCGCTTCGGTTTTGTGAACGATCAAGACCTGGGAGACTGGAATTTCTTGCCCATCGCGTGACAAAAATAAGGTTTCACCAGCCCAGGTACCCTCGCGTAAAGCGGTGGGAAAGGCTTCGTCGTGAAATTTTTCCCTTGCCGAGGGAGCTAACACAGAATCTATACTAAACGGCGATCGCGCTTCCTCTGGAGACTTCCCCAGCATTTTCTGTCCGGCTTTGTTGAGGTAGACGCTATGCCCAGTCACATCCGCAACTCCTACTAAGTCGGAAGTTGCTTCCAAAATTGCCGTTAGTCGTGCTTGCTCTTTCTCTGCTCGCTTGCGATCGCTAACTTCAATCACAATGCCACCCACACCAAAAACCAAGCCATTTTCGTCCAGCAAAGGATAGTAAGATCCTTGCCAGTAGCGCACGATTCCTGGTTCTTTCGGCGTTTCACCCACTAATTCAAAGTCTAGAATTGGCTTGCCCGTATCCAGAATGCCTTGCAGCATCGGTTCCACAGTCGGAGCCAATTCTGGCAGCACTTCACGCACTGACCTACCAATATGGTCTGCCACACAAACGCCATTCATCTGGGCCAGAACTTCGTTTATTTGGACATAGCGGAGTTGGCGGTCAAAAATCAGCAGTCCGGCGTTGGCACCTGCAAAAAAAGCATCGAATTGAGCTTGTCGCAATGCCAGTGCTGTTGCGTTCTCTTGCTGTTGCGCTTGGTTTTTATCTGGTGGGAATTTGCTCATGTTGGATCGTGCATTTCAGCTTTAATTCTACAACTTCTGTCCAATGGGGCGATCGTAAGGTTTTCGTTTTATCCTATTTGGGTACTGAAGAAAACGTTCAGTAGCGTGACCATTAGGCTTTCAATCAGCGATATTATGTAGCCCTTGCGACACTATTTCCGTTAATTCTTCGGATGTATCGCCAAGTAGTTCTATTGCTCATCAATTCTATCAGTAGAACATTGGTGACAACATAAGCTAGGGAAGCGTTTGTCAATCAGTAATTATGCTCAGCATTTACTCAGGTTTTGGGTGGAGAACTTAGATTTGGGCGATCGAGCAATCATGGCGATCGGCATATTTATGCCCACCCACCCCCAAATCGCCAATTTTCTACTTCTAAACAAGCAGTATTTTCAGTAAGATTACGGATTGACAAATGGGATTAAGTTCTAGTTAGTCCCCCATGTCGGTAGAAGGCCAAGTATTCTTGGAACGTTATCAATTTTAGCTAGAGCCGTTAAATTTTCACTTAGATATACACAAAACGGACGCAACTAGCAGAGTAATAGCAATATCTCTCCCACCAGTTAAAGTCATTGTAATACTTGGATATTTGACTTGTCCACTTAAAGAGTCATTGAATAATCCCTGCTTAAGTTGATAACGGGACTTAAAAAAAAATTAGTGGAGAGTATGATAAAATCGAATCGAGTTAATGTTGACTAAAGTTAGTAGACTGATCTCTTTGATAATAGATGAGTCGGCTATCGGATCGCGAAAAAGTGGCACACTAACCGCAGGCCTGCGAAGACCAGGTATCTGAAAAATTGGCAATAGGGATAACCGCGTAGTATGAGGAACCACATCTCTATGTAACGACTTCACTTTTTTCACCCTAAAAACAGGTTAAAATTTATGATCACGAGTTCAGTATTTTATTTTTACATTGGGTACTGAGGACTTGATTTTTTACTACCCGCCTTAAAAATGACAACACAAAAAACCTTATTGCCTGAATTTAAATTAAATACAATACCTGAAGAAGTATTAACACAGCTCTCGCAAATATTTACCGCTACCCTATTTAAAATAGGTGAAAATCCTGTATCCTTGCAGTCACTGGTGGAACTGATTGTCTTGTTTATGGCTATCCTTGTCATAGCACGATCTTTTACAAACTTTCTTAAGGAGCGCTTGTTAGTCAGACTGGGAATTGACGAGGGAAATCGGGAAGCAATCGCAGTAATTATTGGGTATTTAATAGTAGCTTTGGGTGTGATAGTCGCCATCCAAAGCATCGGATTCAACCTCGCTTCTTTTGCAGTAGTTGCGGGGGGATTGGGAGTCGGAATTGGCTTTGGAATACAGGATTTAACAACTAATTTCGTCAGTGGCTTAACGCTGCTATTAGACAGGCCTGTGAAAGTCGGAGACTTTGTGGAATTAGAAGGATTAATGGGAATCGTCAAAAAAATCTCGATTCGATCGACCATCATCCAAACCACTGAGGACTCTAGCGTCATAGTTCCCAACAGCAAAATGATTAGCAACAAAATTGTTAACTGGAGTTACGAAAACTCGCTACTCTGTCTGCGAGTTCCCGTAGAAGTAGCCGAGAATAGTAACCCGCTGTTAGTGACAGAAACTCTGTTAAATATTGCTTACGCGGAAGCGGGAGTTTTGTACGAACCGAATCCGAAAGTATTGTTTGTGGAGTTTGGTGATGATAGTTTTAAATTTGAACTTTTAGTTTGGACGGACAGGCCGACTGAAAGAGAATTAATTAAAAGTTCTTTGAATTTTGCAATTGAATACAATTTCCGCCAGCAGAAAATCCAATTTCCGTTCAATAACAGAGAAATTTATTTGCAAAATCCCGAAGTTCTGTTGTCAATATTGAACAAAAAACAAACTGCAATTGACATCCAGAACAGTTACTCTAAAAATGAGCAAAAACAGCCAATCTTTGCAGAGACACTGAAAAAGCCATCGTCCCTTAGCTGTTTGCTGCGAGAGGTGGAATACTTTGAAAATCTGACGGATATTGAATTGCGGCAATTGATTGAAGTTGGATACCGCAAACGGCTGCGATCGGAAGAATATTTATTTCATGAGAACGACCCCGGAGATGCTTTTTACATGATTCTTTCAGGTTCAGTAGAAGTTTTTGTAGAAGCTATTGACAAACACCTGAATAACCTGGGTACTGGTCAGTTTTTCGGGGAACTTTCTTTGATGTTGGGAATCCCCAGAACTGCTTCAGTGAGAGCTTTGGAAGACACAATTTTGTTTGCGATCAATAAAGAAGGTTTCCAAAAAGTTTTAACTGAACGACCGGATTTGTCTGAACTGATTATTAAAGAAATAGTCAAACACAAAGAAGAACTCCGCGAGAGACAGCAATTATTGCGAGAAATGGAATTGGTAGAGGCAGCAGAAGAGGATGAAAATCCTGTAGAATGGGTGAGAAAACGGCTAAAAGATCTATTTACTGTTTGAAATAATTTCTATGACGCGATTTATTCACGATCTCTTTGCCAAAGAATTTCTGGAAGAGTTGCTGTCCCCGATCGGAACGGTTAATATTGGTCGCGATGTGGCTTCCGAAGTTCGAGAGATCGATGTTTACTTCACTCCCAGCACCGCAATTACCGAATACTCAGAAACCCTGGGATTGTTGGGAAAAATGGCAAACACAACTGCCATTTTTGAACCGTTTCGCAATCCGGCAAACGTTAGCGAAATTTGTAGCTGCCTGGGCAAGTTATTGGATGTGCGAGGTGAATTGGAGCGAAAATTTAGGAGAGAAAATACTCGCTATGATGACGCCCAGTTACCCAAACTGTGGATTTTGATGCCCACAGCATCGAAAGCATTGGTAGATAGCTTTAATGCGATACCAGACACAGAGAATTGGATGCAGGGAATTTATTTTTTTGGGGAATCTTTGCGGACTGCAATTGTGGCGATTCACCAGTTGCCAGAAACTCCAGACACCCTGTGGTTAAGGATTTTGGGCAAAGGGGGAGTGCAGCAAAGGGCTATTTCCCAATTAAGCGCTTTAGCCACAGACGATCCGTTGCGGACGATCGCGCTAGAATTGCTGTATCGGTTACAGTCAAATTTAGTAACCGATGCGCCACAAGAATTAGAGCCAGAAGAGCGGGAGTTAATTATGGCCATTGCACCACTTTTTCAACAACAAATACAAGCAGCACAGCAACAAGCTAGAGAAGAAGGACTAGAACAGGGACTAGAAGAAGGACTAGAACGAGGGCTAGAACAAGGGCTAGAACAAGGACTAGAACGAGGCAGACAAGAACAACAGCGCTTAATCTTAGAAAATTTTCTGCGAGTTAGATTTGGAGAATTAAGTCCCAAAATGACAATTTTTCTATCTCCAATATCCAAGTTGGCGGCGGCGGAATTTACAGTGCTGTTGCTGGCAATATCGATGCTGACAGTCGATGAAGCAGGGCGGGAAGCAGCGGTTAAATTGTTGGCTGAAAGTGCGTTGCAAATACGATCGCCTGAATTGGGTGCTATTCTGCCTACAGTCGTTACTAATTTATTGGCATTGCCTGTGGCAGAATTGACATTGTTTGTAGAACAACTGCCGCAATTATCGGCGGAGGAATTGAGGGACAGGTTAGGAAAAACACCTGACTAAAACCTGCGATCGCAGCCATAAAGGGATCTCGCTCTTTATGGCATTTAAATGATTCTCAAAGAAAATCCCTAGATTTTGTCGATCGCACTTAGGAATTGGACTGCGGCGGTAAAATCAAGTGCAGCAGACCATCGATCAATCGATCGCGTTCCATTGGGATAATATCTTGGCCGTGCATCATATGCTGTGTTAACTGGAAATATACCAGTGAGCCAATAAAAATCCGCGCCGTTGCCTCCGGATCGGGCAATTTTAACTCTGGATGCGATGCCAAATATTGAGTAAGCCGATCGATACCCGGTTTAGCTAAGTTTCTCACAAATGTCTGCGCTAACTGGGGAAAACGCCCTGATTCCGCAATCACTAACCTCACAAAATTGAGAAATTCAGGTTCCTGCGTCACCTGTTCTAATAGAGTTGTGGCAACGAATCGTAGCGCTACGGCCGGTTCTTCATCCAGAATTATAAAATTGACTTTTTCTCGCGCCAGCCCCTGTACCAAGGCCACGAATAATCCTTCTTTATCTTCAAAACGGCTGTAAACCGTGGCTTTGGAAACTCCCGCCGTCTTCGCTACCTTGTCCATACTCGTCCCCGCGTAGCCGTGGGTTAAAAATTCTTGCATCGCACCTTGCAGGATTTGCTCGGTTTTGTCACTTGCTGGGGCGCTGTCTGGTTCGATCGGTTTTGTCCTGGCCATCGCTTGTTTTTGTAACTTTTGCTTGGAGTCTTGACATTATTATACTGAACGGTTTAGTCTTAATAAAGAACTAAACCGTTTAGTTTTATTAACCTAAAAGATGAGGTGTGTCATGGTACACCAACCAACAGCGGACGGCTTATCCTCAAATCCATCCCTAGTTAAACAACTCCTAGTTGTGGCAGCAGTAGCAACCCTGGCTGCAGGGGGAACCACAGGCTACACGATCTGGCGATCGCGCATACCCGATCCCAACGCAGTCGCGGCCGCAGCAGCCGTCGCAGCATCCCAATTAACCACAGTCACAGCCTTGGGGCGGCTGGAACCCAGAGGAGAAGTAATTAAAGTCTCCGCCTCCGGTACGGCGGAAGGAAACCGGATCGATCGACTTTTGGTAAAAGAGGGAGACAGGGTGAAAACAGGTCAGGCGATCGCAATTTTGGACAGTCGCGATCGCCTGCAAGCTGCGCTCGACCAAGCTCAAGAACAAGTGCGCGTCGCCGAGGCAAATCTAGCAAAAGTGAAAGCTGGAGCCAAAAACGGCGAAATTCAAGCCCAGAAAGCCACCATTGCCCGCATAAGGGCCGATCGCAGCAACGAAATCACAGCGCAACAGGCGATCGTCAGCCGCCTAGAAGTCGATCGCAGCACCGAAAGCGCAGCGCAACAAGCCACAATTGCCCGCATCAGGGCCGAACAACAAGGAGAAATTCAAACCCAAAAAGCCGCAATTGCCCGCCTACAAGCCGAGCTCCGCAACGCCAGAAGCGAAGATCAGCGGTACTCGCAACTGTATCAAGAGGGAGCAATCTCTGCTTCCACCAGCGACAGCAAAAAACTAGCCGCCGAAACAACTCAACAGCAACTCAACGAAGGAAAGGCAAAACTGAATCAAATTCAGGAATCCCGCCAACAACAAATTAACGAAGCCCAAGCCAAACTAAATCAAATTCAGCAATCGCGCCAACAGCAAGTTAACGAAGCCCAAGCCAAACTCAGCCAAATTCAGGAATCTCGACAACAGCAGATTAATGAAGCCGCGGCAAATCTCGATCGCATCGCCGAAGTGCGTCCCGTTGACATAGCAGCAGCCGCCGCCGAAGTCAGTTCCGCCGCTTCAGCCGCCAAAGGCGCCAAAGCCAATCTGGATCTAGCTTACATCCGTGCTCCCAGAGACGCCCAAGTCTTGAAAATTCACACGCATCCGGGGGAAAAAGTGGGAAACGACGGCATTGTCGAACTCGGACAAACTCGCGAGATGCTGGCTGTTGCGGAAATCTACGAAAGCGACGTGGACAAAGTACGCCTCGGACAAACCGCCAAAATTACTAGCGATGCTTTGACAGGCGAATTGCGGGGAACTGTCGAACATATTGGTTTGCAAGTCCAGCGGCAAAACATTGTTAACACCGATCCTTCTGCGAATATTGATAGTCGAATTGTGGAAGTAAAAGTGCGCTTAGATGAAGCTTCCAGCCAGAAAGTAGCGGGATTAACCAATTTGCAAGTCAAAGTGGCGATCGGGGAAATTAAAGATTAAGAAGTCTTAAACCGCAGGATCGCTTTCTTCTATCCAAAATCCCAAATTCAAAATCTAAAATCATATGCTTGGACTCATCAAACCTTTACAACAGTTAAGACGCAGAACTTCCCTCGGATGGCTGCAACTGAGTCACGACAAGGGGCGAATGGCCGTTGCAGTAGCAGGAATTGCCTTTGCTGACGTTTTGATGTTCATGCAGCTAGGCTTTCAAAATGCGCTTTACACCAGCAATACGCGGCTGCATCAAGCCTTGCAAACAGACTTAGTTTTGATTCACCCCCAAGCGCGAAATTTGATTAATTTGTCTTCCTTCCCCCGGCGCAGATTGTATCAAGCAATGAACGTACCGGGTGTGAAATCAGCAGAGCCGCTTTACGTGAAAATTGCTAACTGGAAAAATCCCGAAACTCGGCGCGAAACGTCGCTGATGGTGGTGGGTTTTAATCCGAATCGCCCTGCGTTTGCGCTTCCAGAAGTCAACCAAAATTTGAGCGCGATTAAATTGCCGGATACTGTGTTGTTCGATCGAGCTTCTAGGGGAGATTACCAAGGGACGATCGCGCAAATCGATCAAGGAAAAGCCGTTAAAGCTGAGGTCGAGCGACGCACGATTAACGTCAGCGGTTTATTCACAGTTGGAGCATCTTTTGCCGCCGACGGTATTTTGATGACTAGCGATCAAAATTACCTGCGCTTGTTTGCGAGACAAAACGCCGCGAGTGTTAATGCCGGATTAATTCAACTGCAACCGGGTGCTGACCCCGTGGAAGTTCAACAAGTTTTGAAAGCATACTTGCCTGCGGATGTCAAGGTACTAACCAAACAAGAATTTATCGATTTTGAGAAAAACTATTGGGCTAAGAATACTGCGATCGGCTTTGTCTTTAATTTAGGCGTCGCGATGGGTTTTGTAGTTGGGGTGATTATTGTTTATCAAGTTCTCTCAACCGATGTCAGCGACCACATGGGAGAATACGCTACTTTCAAAGCGATGGGCTACCGCAATGTTTATTTACTCGGCATCGTTTTTGAAGAAGCTCTAATTCTTTCCATACTCGGTTTTTTGCCAGGAGCAGGAGTCTCTTTCGGACTTTACTCTTTAACTCGCAAAGCTACAAATTTACCCCTTTATATGACGCTGCTTAGAGCAGTTATAGTATTACTTTTGAACGTGATTATGTGCAGTATTTCTGGATCAATTGCCACTCGCAAACTACAAGCAGCCGATCCAGCAGATATGTTTTAAAAGAAAATGAATGAGAGAGTATGAAAAACTTAATTGATGACTAAAAATATATGTTTATCATCCTTATCTTATTTTTTCTCTGCGTAATCGCGAACACCAGCGGTCGCTCCGACCAAATTGAAAAATCAGCCAACTATCTTGAAATTATCTGCGTTCATCTGCGTTCATCTGCGGTTGACATAGAAATCCAAAAATTAGGCAATGTTGTCTATTAATTAAAACTCAAACCTCAAACCAATAACGTATGAATTCAACAACTCTCTACCCAACAACCAACGCATTACAGATTCCGGCACCTGTAGTTTCCGCGCACCAACTCAACCACTACTTCGGTCAAGGTCAACTGCGAAAACAGGTACTCTTTGACATTAATCTCGAAATTAAAGCAGGTGAAATCGTGCTGATGACGGGGCCTTCCGGTTCGGGAAAAACCACGCTTTTAACTTTGATTGGCGGATTGAGATCAGGTCAATCGGGAAGTCTCAAAATTCTGGGTAAAGAAATGTGCAAAGCGAGTTCAGACGAATTGGTAAAGGCGCGGCGCAAAATAGGTTATATTTTTCAGGCGCACAACTTGCACCGCAGTTTGACTGCGCTGCAAAACGTGCAGATGGGTTTGGAAGTTCACGGCAATTTGTCGCGTTCTCAAATGCGCGATCGCTCTGCAAAAATGCTAGAGTTAGTAGGACTGGAACAGCGGATTAACTATTATCCAGATGACTTGTCGGGAGGACAAAAACAAAGAGTTGCGATCGCCCGCGCTTTGGTCAGTCAGCCGCAAATTGTTTTAGCAGACGAACCGACAGCCGCACTCGACAGCAAATCCGGTCGCGAAGTGGTGAATTTGATGCAGCAACTTGCCAAAGAGCAGGGTTGTACTATTTTGTTAGTAACTCACGATAACCGAATTTTGGATATTGCCGATCGCATTGTTCACATGGAAGATGGAAAATTAGCTTAATTTTTTAATTTCCGAAGAATAGACATCACCCATAACTCCCCCATTTTAAATTTTGGATGTCAAAATTTAATCCAAAATTGCCAAACCCCAATCTAAACTCGTCCTGGGACTGTTCACTAATTGCTAACAACCAATCCTTGCCGGTAAATCGCCAAATTTTGCAGGTACATTGCTTCGAGTTTGGGCATCGACGATTCCACGGAACCGCCATAACGCCGAAAAGAAGGCCAGATGTAAGCAAGTTTTCTCACTGCTGACTCCAATCGACCCGCTTCTATATCTTCTAATGCACCTTTTTCTCGGATTAACTCTACAGCTACAAGGTCTTGATTTTGCGGGCTGAAATCGCTGATGCTAAATTTTTTGGCAAATCTGTCCCAAGTGGTGCTGAGAAACTGATATCGCCCCGCTGCGTCCGAACAGAGTTTTTTGCCATAGCGGCGGCCGCACCTCATTTCCCTGGGATGATCTTGAAAGCTGACAAATGTGGTGCCTGTGTACTGGGTGCGGTAGCCTTCGGGAGTAGAGGTGCCTTCGGCGGCGGCAATCGTGTCGAGAAAGGCTTTCACTCGACGTTCCGGGCCGATGCTATCGAGTCTGTTATCGAGTCGGGACTCTGGTGAATTCAGGGTTGCAGTTTGGGGTGATCGATCGCGATCGATGTTATCCTCTCCTTTGTCTGGTGAATTGAGGGCCGCAACTTCCTGCAGGCGTTTCGGGGTGGGCGAGCTTTCTGCCGAGACCGATTGCCCCCACAGTCTCGGCGTCATTCGACCTAAGAAAAAGCACAAACAGATTAATAAAGTACACGAAAGTTTAAAACGGAGGCGTTTGGACAGTTGCCTGCGCGCCCGCACCGGCCACCCGTGCAGAGGGAGGGCTGCGGGCAAGATTCCCGTTTGCTGGCCGAAGGCGAACAGCGATTTCAGCGCTAGCAAGGTTTGTTTGTAGAAACGGGCTGCAAGTTTCCGAGCTCTCATTGCTGCAGCGAAAGTCTCGACATCAGTCAGAGTGACTTCTGCCAGCGGTTTTTCTACAAACAGCCGAAAACGGTTGGCCGCCTGCCAGCTAAAGCGCTTGCTGCGGGGGGATTTGCGCTCCACCCACAGGCGAATTAGCTCGATGTCTGAAATGGGTTGCAGATGGCTTCCCAGATGTTCTGGCGCGTACAAGAGTACCTCCTGATATCACTTATAGTTGAAGGTTCCCACTTAGAACGGATGAGTGAAACAGGGATCAAGGGAAACTGGCTTCAACCATATTAAGTGATACTACTAAGCGCTCACGGGGTCAAGCTCAAGGGCCGATGGTTCGAGCAGTTGAGTGTAAAGTTGACTGAGTTGGGAGGCGATACCGTCCCAACTGAAATAGGTTTCGACGCGCTGGCGGGCGCTGTGTCCGAGTTGCTGGCGCCATACTGAGTCAAGTAATAAGCGATCGATCGCATCGGCAAAGGCTGCTTCATTTTTCGGCGGCGCGAGCAAACCTGTTTCTTGTGGCACTACAGTATATTTCAGCCCTCCCACGTCGGAGGCAATTACGGGCGTGCCGCAGGCCATCGCTTCCAGGGCGACTAAACCCAAGGGTTCGTAGTGGCTGGGAACGACGCACACATCGGCGGCGGCGTAGTAGGCGGGGAGAAGTTCTCGGCTCAAGGCGCCGGAAAAACTGGTAATGTCGCTCAGGCCGAGTTCTTCAAGTATGCTGCCGATACGATCGCGCTCTTTGCCGTCGCTTTCCCCCGCGCGCCACCGGCCGCCAATTATAAGTTTTAAATCGGCTTTGGGCACGGCCGACATACTGACGGCGCGGACTAAGGTTTCGATGCCCGATCGGGGGTCGAAACTGCCGACGTAAAACACGACTTTGGTTTCGGGGGCTATTCCCAACTCGCGGCGGGCCCTCGATCTGGCGATCGAGCCGAACCTTTCAATGTCGGTACCGCAGGAAATGATGTCAATATTGCCTTTTGAGGAAACCAGAGACCTCATGTGTTCTTTTTCTTGGGGACTGGTAGCCACCACGCGATCGGCTGTTTCCAGAAGTGTTTTTTCTACTTGAAGCCTGGTTTTGGCGATCGTCGGAATTGTCGAAACCGACTTGTATTTAACTGCTGCCAAAGAATGGTAAGTGTGAACTTGCAGCAGAGGTTGCGATTTTTTCAACTCCATTCCCACCCAAGAAGACAGCCAGTAATTCGTGTGAACTAAGAGATATTGAAAGCCTGATTCTAACTGAAACTTCTGAAATTCTTGAACAAAGACTGGTAAATATCCGTATAGTTCGTCGCAGGGAATAAATTCTTGTGGCCCTGCTACTAGCCGAATTGTCCGGCAATTGGGACTGTGCTGTACAATCCTTGCTTGTTGGCGATCGGATGAGCGGGTGAACATATCAACTTGCCACCCCTGTTTAGCCAGAGCTTCGCCTACTTGACGCACGTAAACATTTTCCCCGCCCGCTTCTTCTTGGCTAATTTCCACAGAGGGATCACTGTGTACGGAGATAAGAGCGATGCTTTTTTTAGTTAATGAAATCATGATTGTTTACCAAAATTTAAAAATAATTCAGAAGAAAATTAAAAATGCAATTTTTGCTGATGCGCCGGGACTGGAATCTTCTAGCTAATTTGTATTAAAGTGAAAATGGGGGATCGATCAATCATCCTTCAGGGATAAGTTCCAGGGAAAAATTCACAGACGACTTCCTTCTGCTGACAGAGACGTGCAGCAGCTCAAACTTTAGATAATCAAAATATAAATGAACGAGGGTTAAGGGAATTTTCCGTATTCTGGCCGCTCTCAAACTCGCACCTCCTAGCCATATCTAAGTCGAGCCTGCTTTCAGCTTGCTGCTAGAGATGCGAGGTCAGCAGAAGGTAGAATATTACTCCTCTGAATAAATAACTCGGGCTTTCGAGAAAGCAGAAGTCGGTCGTTCCGAAGACCGGATGTTACATGGCAAGCGAAAAAAAAGCAAAGTTATTGCATTCAAAATTTTTCTTTCGTTCCGCCTTGCACCTTCTGCCTTTTTCCCTCTTCCTTGTTGCTTCTTCTGTCAAACCCGGAGTGCGAGTTTAACCTCAAATTTCCGGTTTGTCTAATGTTAAGAGTTCTTCCGAGATTTGCGTGCGGAGGATTCTCCGTTTTCGCTGTTGAGGATATTGTTTCGCGAACCGGGCATTCTGGAACCGTATCGGTTAGTCCAAACTTGGGTAAACTCGGCACCTAAGAAGAGAATTTGAGCGGAATAATTAATCCAAAGCAGGATAATCACGAACGAGCCCGCAGCACCGTAGGTAGAGGCGATACCGCTACCTCCGAGGTAAACTCCAATTATGGATTTGCCGATCGTAAACAGCACTGAGGTGATGGCGGCGCCGATCCAAACATCATTCCAGGCAAGATGGACATCGGGCAAGAGTTTGTAAATTAAGGCAAAAAGCAGCGTAACTACACCAAAGGAGATAGCAAAGTCCACAATCTGCCAAATGCCGACTGGTAAGTGCAGCAACCCATTCAACCAATAGCTGACGGCGGCTAAAATAGCGCTAATGACTAAAGATACTAGCAGTAGAAAGCCTATGCCTAAAATCATTGCAAAAGACAATACGCGGTCTTGCAGGAATCCCCATATGCCTCGTCCCGGAGGCGGTGAAACATTCCAAATAGTATTGAGGGCTTCTTTAAGGTTAGTAAACACATTGGAAGCGCCCCACAAAAGTGTAGCGAGGCCGACTATAGTAGCAATCATTCCCGACTTGGGTTCGGAGGCTTTGAGGATGAGTTCTTGGACTGTTTGGGCGCCATCTTTGCCGATTAAACTTTGGAGTTGGGCGACGATTTGACCTTGGGCTGCGTCTGCACCAAAGACTAAACCGACGATCGCAATTACTATAATTAGCAGCGGGGCGAGCGAGAAGACTGTGTAATAGGCTAGGGCGGCGGCTAAGGTTGGCGCTTTATCTTCTTGCCATTCAGTAAAAGTTTGTTTGAGCAGCGATATGACTGTTTTTAATTTCACGGCTTTTGGTTTCCTTATACTTAGCATTCACCCAGAGATTTTAAGAGGTTAGGGGTTTTTTAGCGTCGGCCACAAGATAGATTTATCGATTAGCAAATTCGCCAAATTACTTTTATGTCAGATTCCTACACAACTGTTAACAGCACCGAGATAAAATCTTCCAAAAAAGCAATTTCTTGGGCCAAAATGAGCGCATTAGTAGCGGTGGTCAATTTCTTGCTGGTGCTTTTTCATTTCAGTTACCTTCAGTTGCGGCCTGTTTATCAGAGCTTTTTTCCGGGTTTAGTTAAAATTTATGACCCGATTAAAGGCATTGATTCGAGTTTAGCTAATCCCGAATATTTGAAAAGCGCTGACCAGTTTTGGCGAATTGATACCTTTTTTATCGGTTTTTTTGGGGCGGAGTTTTTGATTAAAAGTCTGTTCCACACCCGCCGTAAACCCGGGGTAACTTGGTTTGATTTTGTGCTGAGGCGCTGGTACGAGGTGTTTCTGGTGATACCGATTTGGCAGGTGTGCCGCATTCTGCCGGTATTGGTGCGGCTGCACAAGTCGGGTTTGGTGAATCTCGATCGGGCAGTTGCTCAAGTTACCTACGAACCGGTGGCTTATTTAGCCAATACAATGTCGGAATACATGATGGTGCGGTTTATCAATCAAGCTAAAAGTTCGATCAAACAGGGCGACGCTGCACAGATGTTGCTGGCGCAGCAGCCGTACCTTCACGTCAATCAGGAAAATACGATCGAACAAATTACCAAGCGGATTTTGGATCTGACAATTTACAAAGTTTTGCCGCAGGTGCAACCGGATTTGGAAGAATTGCTGCACCACAATTTGGAAACAACAATCAAACAGTCGGATTTTTATCAAATCCTGCAAAATTTCTCTCCGATTAACATTTTGCCGACTGAGATGACGGAACAGCTAGCGAATTATTTGGCTCAAACTGCTGTGAATGTGGTATCTACTACTTATGAAGACGATAAAGGTAGAAAAATTCTCGATAATTTCAGCCAAGAATTTAATCAAAGTTTGCGGCGGGAATTGCAAGATGAGAAAACTCTCGGGGAATTGCAGTCGCTACTGTCGGATTTGTTGGAAGAAGTGAAGTTGAATTACATTCAGGGCGGGTTGAATTCCGATCCGGTGCAGACTTTTACGGAAATTAACTCGCTCCGGGGAGTAAGGGAGAGTTGATGCAGCAATGAGTTCCGGTGTTGTGAATTAGATTCTTTTTTTACTCACATCTTGCATTATTGTGAAGAACAGGCAAGATGCCTGTTGCACAAGAGATGAATTTTATTGTGGAACAGGCATCTTGCGTCAAGAACAGGCAAGATGCCTGTTGCACAAGAGATGAATTTTATTGTGGAACAGGCATCTTGCCTGTTCCTAAAAAAGTAATTGATAACGGTGCAATATCTCAGTTAAAACGAACCGCGAAGACGCCAAGGGCGCGAAGGAAGAGAAGAGAAAGAGTTCACAAGTTCTACGGGTAAGGTGCGCGGCCTCGCGCACCTACGAATCAGGGTAGGGGGGATATCCGAAATCTCGGGGAATAAACCTATCTGAATTCCAAGCTAAAATAAAAGAATTAACCTAAAACCTCTATCATATTAGATATCTATCTTGAACAACCTTACTTGCCTGGAAATAGAAGTCGCTCAAACAATGCTGAGATTAGCAATGTTGCTGGGCTTAACACTTTTAATCGCCTTTTTTGTGGCGTCAGAACTAGCATTAGTATCAGCCGATCGCCATCAAATCCGCCAACTCGCCCACTTGGACGATCGCCCAACCGCTAAAACCGCCGAACTCGTCCACCAAGCTCAAAACAACATACCGCATTACCTGTCTGTGACTCAAACTGGCACAACAGCAGGGAGTTTGCTGTTGGGTTGGTTGGGTGAGGGAGCGACTGTACACTGGATCGAACCGTGGATCGACAAATTGCCGATCGGTCATTTGCCGGCCGTGCTGACTGCTCATTCGATCGCAGTTCCCGCCGCTTTTATTTTAGTAACTTACATAGAAATAGTCTTAGGAGAACTAATCCCCAAAGTATTAGCAAACCACGCCCCAGAACGCACCGCTTTGCTGCTGATGCCGGCCCTCGAAATCTGCTCAAAATTACTGTGGCCGCTGCTAACAGTTCTCAACGGTACCGTGCGGCTGCTGACCGGTTGGATTACCAGTAAAGAGTCTCAACCGTTGCTGTTACCTTCCGAAGCAACTCTCGTTCAAAAAGATGCTCATTCGGCACTAATTTCTGGCCTATGGGAAGTGACAGCAGTTAACGAAAAACTCGGCTTAAATCTGCCAACTAACCAAGCTTACCAAACAATCGCCGGATTCGTGATCCACAATTTAGGTAAAATGCCCAATCAAGGCGATCGGCTATTGTGGGACGAGTTGGAAATAGAAGCAGCATATGTAGTAGAAGGCAGTTTAGAAACAGTGCTAGTGCGTCAGGTAACTCGCCCCTTATTTGAGACTCAGCAGCCAGAACTCGTGTTAAATTAAATTACTACGCGTAGGCACAATGATTTCTCAAATCTTTCTCTTCCCTTCTATTCTCTTCCTTCGTGTCATAAGCGTCTTCGCGGTTCGTTTCAATCCTGAGATTTGAGATTAGCAACTAATCCCAAATCTCAAAATCTGCGCCTTTCATCACCCAACAGCCACCTTAACGGCCCCCCCAACAAACTGCTCGTAATCCTCCAACAACCACGGAGGCAAACAAGTATTCGCATCCTGAACCCGCAACTGTCCAGGGCGACAATACAGCATCGCCGCCAACAAATTATTTACAGCTTGAGGCGCTCCAAACCCTTTACTCAACTCAACAACCAACGAGTTAAAAGACTCGCGATCGCTCTCATTTAATGGCTCGTTAATAAACCCGCTGCCCAGCATTGCTTTGTAACCCTTCCCAAAATCGCTCCGGTACAAAACTTCTACTTGTTCGCCGGAAACGCTCAGCCACAAATCGGCAATTTGCTTGCGAGTATGCCGCAAATCTGCTATTACCAATTCAGCCGTCGGGTCGATTTCATAGAGATTGACCGCAGCAGTTAATTGATTGAGAAACTGCGGCAGATAATCGGGTTTTGCAAGTGTTGGTTCTGTTGTCGCGAATACGCTCTCAAACACCTTTTCGTAATCTTCAAGCAACCACTGCGGCAAGCGGGTGCGAGCATCGGGAACCCGCATTTTTCCCGGAACAAAATACAGCATTGCCCCCAGCAGAGCATTGATAGCTTGAGGCTGCACCAACCCTTTACTAATGTCGGTCAATTGCTGCAAAAATTTTTGTTCTGCTTCAGTCATTGCTTCTGCGTGCAAGCCACAGCTAAGTAGTGCTTGATATCCCTTGCGAACTTCTCCTCGGTAAAAACTTTCCAGTTTCTCTGAAGGAACAATCAGCCAAAAATCAGCCATTTGTTTTCGGATTTGGCGAAGTTCCAAAACTACCGATTCCTCCGAAGGATCGATACGGTAAAGATTGACGCATCCTAACAGTTGATTCGCAAATTGTGGCGATTGAATGTATTGAGCTAGCAAGTCAGAACTTGAATCAGACTTGACGGCGGCTTCAGTCTCAAAAACTTGTTCGTAATCCCCAATTAACCAGTGCGGCAAACGGTTGCGAGCGTCGGGAATTCGCATGGTTTCCGGCGGGAAATACAGCATCGCCGCCAGCAATGCGTTGACAGCTTTCGGATGCACTAATCCTTTGCTAATCTGGGTTAATTGCTGCAAAAATATTTGTTCGCTTTCTATCATCGGTTGACGTTGGAAGCCGCTCTTGAGCAGGATTTGATAGCTGTTACCGGGCGCGCTTTTGTAGGCGGTTTCGAGGTTTTCGGTGGGAACGTTGAGCCAAAAATCAGCGATTTGTTTACGGATTTGACGCAGTTCGGATATTGCTGAGATGTTTGATGAGTTTCTTTGGTAAAGGTTGATGGCATTCGAGAGAAGATCGCCCAAATCTGCCTGTTTGGGAATGCTATCCTGTAAGCTGCGGGATGCTTCCTGGTGGCTGGTTTGCCATTTGCCAAAGAGTTCTTGGAATAATTTGCCGATCGCCCCAGAGTATGCAACACTGTCAAAACAAGCCGGATTAGCTGGCATTTTTTGCTGAATTTCCTGGCGATAGCGCTGCCGAAGTTCAGGATTAGTGCCGAGAGTAACTGCTAGTTGAATGTAAGATGCTTCGCTATTGGCAATTAAATGCGGCATAGAGAGCGATCGTAACACAGCGGCCCCCATTCTCGATCGCAAAGTATCGCCATCCCTAACCACCGTTGGAAGTCCCACCTCTAGCGGATCTACAAGAGAAGTCGTCCCCGCATAGGGATAGGAATCCAAATAAACATCCCCCAACTTCAAAACTTCTTTAACATCCGCACGGTTAGGAAAACTCTTCAACACCCGCAAACGATTACTCTCAATGCCATACTTAGCAAAAACGGCTTTCATATTATTCACAAAAGCCCCCCCAGGATAATGATTAGTCCAGCTAGGGCCGAAGGGCATTAACAACAGCACAGAATTAGGAACAGCCGCCAGAATCTTTGCCCATGTTTCCCTTAACTCCGGCACTAGCTTATACAAATTCGCACTCGAAATAAAGACAACCGATTCCTCGGAAAGGCCGATACTATTTCTGGTGAAATTAATGTTAGGAGTGTAAGGTTCGAGGGTATAGCTAAAACAGCAGCCCGGCCCATCAATAGTTGCTAATTCCTCGCGATAATGCTCCTGTCCTTCAGGTGCAGGTTCCATCAACTTACCAGCAATGTAATAGTCAATGTGTCGCATTCCTGTGGTAATGGGAGAATTAAAACAGGTAGTTTGTACCCGCGCCAATCGATGCAGCGCCAGTAAACTAATCGGATGAGTAACCGCAGTAATATTGGTAGCAATCAGCAGAATATCTAAGTCATCAGCGCGGATTGTCTGAACTTGATTCGCCAAATCATTAGACAGTTTAACCAGTCTGTCAGCGCGACTCTGACAATACTGTTCGAGTTTATTCCCGTCGAGATTGAGAGCGTATAAAATAATTTCAAATTGCTCTCGATTCAGATATTCAAAAGCGGGCAAGGTAGCGAAAGTTTCCGTCATCGCCCCGAAATGTTTAGTCAGGACACCGAGGCGAATTTTCTGCCTGTTTGCAGGTCTAGCCGGAAAAATGCAATCAATCGCAGCCCCACGATTTTTCATGGCATATTCAATAATATCTGCCCGCTTTGTGTAGATATCCTTGAGATTTTTACTATTGAAGTACAGAGGAATAAAGTTAGCACTTTGGGTAAAAAACCAAGCGATGTCCTGCCACACTTGCGAGTTTTGGTTCTTGAAGATATTGCTATGCAAATAACTGACCCATCCCTGGACATACTGGCAATAATTGTCAGCCTCTCCTATTTCTTGAAAGAGAGTAGGCGCGGCAAACATAAATTTGAGATAGTCGTTGACAAACCAATTAGGTATAGCTGCATTTTCATAGTTCAGCAGTAACTGATCTGCACGACGATAGAGGGCGGCTGCTAGTAGGTAGTTAATATCTTTGGGATTTTTAACTCCCTGGGAGAGATGCGATGCTAGTCGATCGATAACAGTCTTTTCGGCATCTGTCAGCGCTTCATCTTTGATATTGCTGTTTAGCACTAGCTGATGCGCCTTACCAGCATCACCGCCATAGGCATTTGCCAGTTGTTCGGCGGGCAGATTCAGCCAATAATTGGCAAGTTGCTGCCGGCATTGGCGGATGTTAGCAAGGTTTACTTCATTAGCTTGGTCTTTTTGATACTCTCCCACATATTGGGACAGCAAAGTTAAAAATTGTTCGGGTTTGTTAAATTCAACTAACTCATTAGCTATTAAATTGCCGTGTTGCTGCAAAATCTGCTGTGACCAACGCACTTCTTCCGGTTTGTAAAGTTGAGAGTGGAGGTGAATAATTGTAGCTCTCATTAAGTCTAATTTTGGGCGATCGCCAGCCATTTTTTGGGTTCTGCTAGAGCCGTCGCCGTGCTGCCTGTAATAGAGGTAAGGCTTAGGTAATCGATCGCCTAACCAGCCTTTTTCATAGGCAGAAACCCAAAATTCCCAATCTTCGCATCCCAGCTTCATCACTTTTTTCAAGCCGCCTATTTGCTCGTAAATCTCCCTTCTAAATAGGGAAGTAGCAGGAGCTTGATTGTCTCTCAAAAACCGATTGACATCAAAGTCACCGTGAACAACTAAATCGCAGTTGGCTCCGAAGTGCTGCACATCTGTATATACAAAACCAACCTTGGGTTTTGCTAATAAAATTTCCACGCACTCCTCTAGAAATTTGGGATGAAGTTTATCATCAGCATCTAGGAATAAAATAAACTTTCCTGATGACTGCTGAACGCCAAGATTTCTGGAATCAGCGGGCCCCGTGTTGGGTTTATCTATGAGGCGAAGCGATTTTTGAGGATACAGTTTAATTAAATAATGGGCTAAGTTGCTGGTATCATCAGTGCTGCCATCATTGACAATTATGCACTCCCAGTTTGGATAACTTTGACTGACAACACTTTCAACAGCTTCTCTGAGTAAAGTTGCGTGATTGTAGCAGGGAATGATGACGCTGACGAGTGTTTCTGCGGAGGTGCGGTAGGGCATGGCATTTAGCTGTGATGGAGAGATTGAAACAGGTAATGTAGTGGCTGGTTTTACACCTCGGCGGGTGATCCCATATTCATCCCATATTTGCCGAGTTTCTTGGTACGATATGGGCGATGAATGTTGCAAACCTTGTTGATTGTCGTAGTACAAGCCGAGAATTTCTGGCAAGTGCACAATGTTTTCGCTTTTGCCAATCCGCAGCCAAAATTCGTAATCGCCAGCAGCCGTAAATTCTGTTCGGAAATAGCCGTATTTTTCGTGGAGCGATTTTTTCCACATCGGCTGGGGGCCAATAATGCAGCGCCGTTCGAGTTCGCTGTAGTCAAAGGCTGGCCAATTCCAGCCCTGTGCGGCTTGGGTTTTGGCAAAGATATCGTTAACTGTGCTGGTGATTAATTGATCTGCATAAACCAGACTTACTTCGGCGTTTTTATCCAAGTATTTCGCCATGATTTCTAGGGCATCGGGGCGATGTCTGTCATCGGTATTAGCATTAGTCATGTAAGCTCCACGCGACATCTTAATGCCTCGATTCCAGGCTGCATATAGTGTTTCGCGGTCAGAAGTGCGAGCGTACACAATATTGGGATATTTCGCTTGAAATTCCCGCACGACAGACTGTTCATTTTCTTGGGAACCGCTGTCAATTACTATGATTTCGAGTTTGCCTTTTTTGTACAGTGTTTGATCTACCAAGTCGTGCAAGCAGCCACGGATAAATTTTTCGGAATTGTAGGTAGAAACGATGGCCGATACTTTAAAAGCTGAGGGGACAGGCTGGGAGTTCTCACCATTCCCTAATTCCCCCTGCAAGCCTGCATCAATTGGCGGTTGAACTGAAGCATTCTCCGAATGCGTGCGATCGGCGACTTGAACCAAAACTGAGCTAACAGTTGCAGCCATTTTCGACCAGGAAAACTTCTTAGCTTGCTCTAACCCCGCCGCAATTAATGAGTTGCGGACACCGGGCTTCTGTATTTCCCGCAAAGCATTGACAAGCCCACTAACATCATCTCCGTCCACATAAACCGCTGCTTGTCCTGCTACTTCGGGAATCGAACCGTTTGGACAGGTGATGACTGGACAACCGCAAGCCATTGCCTCAAGGACTGGCAACCCAAAGCCTTCATATTTAGATGGATAAACTAACACTGAAGCACCCGAATAAGCAGCCCTCAGTTCGCTGTCGCTTAGTTGTAGCGTGTGGACAGTATTCCCAGAACCGTATAATTTCAACTCTGGTTCTAATACAGGTTTGCCACCTGCACAGACTATATCAAAGTTAAACTTGTTGGCAAGTTGAGAAAAGGCTTTGAAGAATAATATCCCGTTCTTGTAACCATGCCAGCCTACCCTTTCGCCTACCAAAAGAAAATAGGGCTTGTTAATGCTGTACTTTGACTTAAAACCTGCGATTTCTTCTCTATCTGCTGGCGAGAAATTGGCATCAATTCCGCAGTGCGCTACAGCGACAGAAGTTGAAGAGATATGCGGAAAAACCTTTACTAAATCGCGGGCTGTGTTTTCGGAAATGGTGATGTAGGCCGAGGCATGGCGGATACCGCAATGCTTTTCTCTCCACTCGGAATGACCCATATGTTGCCCCATCAACTCTGGGATCATGTCATAGGCCATGAATACCGATGGCGTTGACAAAGGCGTTGTATAATAAGTAGAAATAAATAAATCGGCTTTTTCTTCATCGCAGATTTGTTGGAGCATTTGGCGGTCTGCATCGGTTTTGCTGTAGTCGTAGCGGGCTACATTCCGGTACTGGATACCTGGAATTTTGGGGGCTGTACCCTCTCTGTCAAGAACTATAATGTTTTTGGCAAAACCATTTTCTGCCCAGTTTACTAGCAGCGATTTCCAGACGCGACCAATGCCGGTGCTGTTGAGCTGATAAAATACGCCGTCAATAACAATTTTTCTACTTGTTTTAGGAGGTAGGGCTGCGGGAGTTATCATTGATTTGCGGTTCTCTCTGTCTGCAATTTTTCTCAGGGCTTCCTCGTAATCCTGTTGTAGTAATGAGGTTTTTTTCAATTCCGGCTCTTTGTAAGATGATAAGCTTTTAAAAAGTTGAGGCTGAATTTCCTTGTCTGAGAAAAGATGCAAAGAATCGCCGTTAGAGTAAAAGTTTAAATTAAATTTTTCGGCAATAATCGAGAGGGCTTTGCTGGTATAAATAGAAATGTGCTGACCTTCATCTAGCGCATAGTACCACCATTCGCTGGGCTTGGGATTGTTTGCTGGCAGCAGTTTTGTACTGAATAAAATATTTCGGGAAAATTTGAAGATTTTTTGGATCTCCTCCAGCGGCTTAACAAAATGCTCAAATACTTCAAAAGCGGTCACTAATTCGTAGCTGTAGCTGCTATTTTCGTCTGCTTCAAATCCTTGGGAAAATATATTTCTGCAATATTTATCGTGCCAGGAAAAATTAAATCCTAAATCTCTCATCATCCGAACAAATACACCGTATCCGCCCCCGTAGTCTAAAAATTTAGCGCTGTGATCGAACAAATTAAAAATAATACTATTGGCAGCGGTTGAGAACATCGTGCTTCTCGATAACATTCCCACGTCGCTGCTAGCTATGGCTTCTGAATAAGCCTCATCAAGCCAGTAGGGTTCTTCTGTTTGAACAAAACCACAATTTGAGCATTGAAAATACTCGACGTTATATTTTTTTAGTACCCTAGCCGCAGCAAAGGTGTTTGTTGGAGAATCACAAATATTGCACTTCATTTTGATTATTTAAACTTACAAAATTATTCAAATGACTGTCTGTATTGGAATGCCGAATATTTCTGAGACTTAACTCAATCTTTAATATTCTTAAGTGATTGCAGTGCGATCGGCTAGACTGTTTTTATGCTGACGATTGAACTCTTCGGACGGTTCCTCAAGGGTTTACCGTTATGTATACAGCTTATGAATCAACAGGAACATCCTACACCAATGGAGCCCCGACTCAGATATCCGATCGGGAGTCAGCCCCATCAGGATTACTGCGACTAAAGGCTTGACAAATTTGAATTTATGGTATAAGTGACTCGTGATTAGCGCACCCGCATTTCCTGACGACGCTCAGGGCAGTTCGGTTTCCACGACCTCACCTCAGACCGCTGCAGCATGGCCGGGATTCCTCACCACCCAAAAACAAGTTATAATTACGTTAAGATTGATAAACATAAATAAAAATTCCCAAATCACAGGGACTAAAAATTAGGAGATCGACCTCGGTGAATAAACGCTGGAGAAACGCTGGCCTGTACGCACTTCTGGCTATTGTAGTCATTGCCTTAGCAACCGCATTTTTTGATAAACAGCCCCCAAGCCGGGAAATCTGGAAGTATAGTCAATTCATTCAGGAAGTCGAAGGCAAGAGAGTAGACAAAATAAATATCAGTTCCGATCGCAGCAAAGCCCTCGTCACAGCCCAAGACGGCAACAAAGTGATCGTTAACCTGCCCAACGACCCAGAACTGATCAACATCCTGAGCAAAAATAACGTAGATATTTCAGTTCTGCCCCAAAGCGACGAAGGCTTCTGGGTAAAAGCCCTCAGCAGCCTGTTCTTCCCGATTCTGCTTTTGGTCGGACTGTTTTTCCTGGTGCGGCGCGCCCAAAACGGGCCCGGCAACCAAGCCATGAACTTCGGCAAATCCAAAGCTAGAGTCCAAATGGAGCCACAAACTCAGGTGACTTTCGGCGACGTGGCCGGCATTGAACAAGCCAAGCTAGAGCTCGCAGAAGTCGTGGACTTCCTGAAAAATGCAGACCGCTTCACCGCAGTCGGCGCCAAAATCCCTAAAGGCGTGCTGCTAGTCGGCCCTCCCGGAACTGGCAAAACCCTGCTGGCAAAAGCAGTGGCTGGAGAAGCAGGCGTTCCCTTCTTCTCGATTTCCGGTTCAGAATTTGTGGAAATGTTCGTGGGTGTGGGTGCTTCCCGCGTCCGCGACTTGTTTGAACAAGCTAAATCGAACGCTCCTTGTATCGTATTTATCGATGAAATTGACGCGGTAGGTCGCCAGCGGGGAGCTGGTTTGGGCGGTGGTAACGACGAACGGGAACAAACCCTGAACCAGTTGCTGACCGAAATGGACGGCTTTGAGGGCAATACTGGCATCATTCTGATTGCTGCCACAAACCGCCCCGATGTGCTCGATGCGGCGCTGCTGCGTCCAGGTCGCTTCGATCGCCAAGTTGTAGTCGATCGCCCCGACTTCGGAGGCCGCCTAGAAATTCTCAACGTTCACGCCCGCGGCAAAACTTTGTCGAAAGACGTGGACTTGGAAAAAATTGCCCGCCGGACACCTGGTTTCACAGGTGCGGATTTGGCAAACCTGCTCAACGAAGCAGCAATTTTGGCCGCCCGCCGCAACTTGACCGAAGTCTCGATGGATGAAGTCAATGATGCGATCGACCGCGTGCTCGCTGGCCCAGAAAAGAAAGACCGCGTGATGAGCGAAAAGCGCAAAACTTTGGTAGCTTACCACGAAGCCGGTCACGCTTTAGTCGGCGCGCTGATGCCCGATTATGACCCCGTGCAGAAAATTAGCATTATCCCCCGCGGCCGCGCTGGCGGTTTGACTTGGTTCACACCCAGCGAAGATCGGATGGATTCTGGCTTGTATTCTCGGTCTTACTTGCAAAATCAAATGGCGGTAGCTTTGGGCGGCCGCATTGCTGAAGAGATTGTCTTCGGCGAAGAAGAAGTAACAACCGGTGCATCGAACGACTTGCAGCAAGTGGCAAGAGTAGCGCGCCAAATGGTGACTCGCTTCGGAATGAGCGATCGGCTAGGCCCTGTAGCTCTCGGTCGCCAACAAGGCAATATGTTCATGGGTCGCGATATCATGGCTGAACGCGATTTCTCTGAAGAAACTGCTGCGACGATCGATGATGAAGTGCGTTTGTTGGTAGAGCAAGCTTACCACCGCGCTAAAGATGTACTCGTTGGCAACCGCCATGTCCTTAATGCTTTGGCAGATATGCTAGTTGAAAAGGAAACTGTCGATGCGGATGAATTGCAAAATTTGTTAGCTAATAGCGATGTGAAAATGGCGACGATCGCCTAATCAATTTTGGATTTTGGATTTTGGATTTTAGATTAAATCTAAAGTTTGAAATCAATAATTGGGGTGATTCTGGGATTGTCGGGAATCGCCCCGATTTTTTTGTGGGCACACAGGAAGCAGCGAAAAAAAGCATTGGAGTAGTAAACCATGATCGTCACTGAAGATAGAGCGCGTGAACTTGCACTTGATTGGGTAGAAGCTTGGAATACTCATATAGTCATTTCAAATAAGTATGAGACACTATTCATGCACAATAAGCACGAATAATTTCATCAAGAGATGTGCCAG
>NZ_JAUBQW010000280.1:0-2178 GCF_036701485.1 Microcoleus sp. Pol11C3
GCATCGATATCGCTTTTAATGAAAGATTCTAACAAAGCCATTTCTTTTTCCATATCTTTTTGTGGCAGTTGTAAGTTATTCATTTTTTATGGTCACAATCAAGTATTGCATATAATTGTATCAGAGTCTTGATAATGATTTAGGATTGCTATAGAGTTCACTAATCATTAGCCATCATCCTACATTTTAATGGGATTGATGCAAAATTATACGGTTGCCGGCAGGATCGAAGGCATAGATTTCTAGACCGTGAGAAGCTTTGATGATTTCTCCGGCTGGCGGATATCCTAAAGCCCAAATTCGGGCGATCGCAGTTTCGAGATTGCTGACTTCCAAACACAGACTCATGCCTGTTTTTGCTCGATTTGCAAATTCCCCTTTGTGGGAATCTTTGGGTTTGAATATGCCGAGTCTTAAGCCGGGGAGTTGAAATTCAGCATAAGTATTGGGAATATAAGGGTTTGGTTCTATGTCGAGAAATTTTGTGTAAAATTTAACTAGAAGTTCCTTATCAAGGTCTGCTAAAGTCACTAGGGCGGCGCTGTATTGGAAACTCATATAAATTGGTAATGGGGGATTACTAATGAAGAATTGATAATATTATACAACATTCACTGCGATATCAAAACTTCGGAGCTAAAAGGGAGTGACTGTGCAAGTCTTGGTATAATCAATTGCTCGCCCTGCAATCCCTTTACTATTCAAAGTGAGATGAATAATCCAAAAGGAAATCAAGAGAACCCGAATTTTAAAAGACTCAAAGTCACTGCAACAACCCCAGATTCTAGGTTGATTGAGAATCGAGAATCTAGATTTCCGCGTGCAGTTGGTATGGCGATAGATGATGCTCAAGAGATTATGAATGATCTCTATCGGGAAGAGGCAGAGTACAAAGATGGAAGTTATGCTTTTATGGTGATGAAGGAACAATTTGAAGGTGGAGTGGAAAACCCGCCAATGTCCCTAAAAAAAGGCACTTTCCACGATACAAAGTGCCGTCAATATATTGTAGCATTACAAAGACAACTGCCAATTTTGCCTTCTGATCATAAGGAGCCTAAAGAAAAGATTGCTAGAGAAATTGAAAAAATGGAAGAGGTGCTACAATGGGCTGAAGACTACCGCAACGGCAACAATCCGGTGATTCCTCGATGGGCCAACTCTTGGAAATATCAGTTAGGAAAATAATCAATGGATCTTATTAAGCTATAGAGCACTTACAAAACACCGTATGAGGGCAGGAACTGGCGGGATACAAAGCATGAGCTTCCTATCAAGTCAAAGGACACTCTGAGTTTCTGTGACTTAAGAAATTGCAGTCTAGAAGGACTCGACTTATCAATGGTAGAGTTCTTTGGTTGCCGTTTAAATAGTACCTTATTTAAAGGTGCCAATTTGCATAAAGCGCGATTTAGTGGCTGTTTTTCTTCCGATGATTATACGCCAACGGATTTTAGTGGTGCTATTAGCAAAGATGTGTCTGTAGTAGATTCTCACCTTCACTACCAAGCAGACGAATTTATAGGAGAGTTTGATTATATTGACGATAATTTTTGGATGGGAGGCAGTCCAGAGTCCAAGTGGCCTGATGTTGTGGCTGCTGCTGCTACCGAAACACTTTCCGATCGCAATGATGTCAGATATAATGCTGCGGCCAAATTAGGAGATTTAGATAATCCTATTGTTGCTCCCATACTGGCTTGTCTCCTCGCTGACGATGAGTGGGATGTGCGATCGATTGCCCTCGAAACATTAGGAAATCTAAGGCATCAGGAATTCCCCCAGGGTGACAATATTTTATTGCATTGGATGTTCTTACAGCACTTCCGGATGTTATGAGGTAGAGTAGCAGCAATTAGTAAACCACTTTTTAAGATGTTTCGGATTAATTAAGTCAAGAGCCACAGCAATTATCGTGTAAACCATTTTACAGCACTTCCGGCTATTATGAAGCACAGTTTTACTCGTATCCCTTTCCTGTCCTAACTTTCAATACTGTCTGCGTACCTCATAGCAGCCGGAAGTGCTGTAGTGCTGGTTGGTGAAAACTGTCGCAATAAAGATTTGAGTTGCGACCACCATAATTCAATTGGATTAAAATAGGCGTGAGTATGGGGACAAACACAAGATAGAAGCACCCACCGCTTCAATCATAGGCTTAATCGAATCTACTTTATG
>NZ_JAUBQW010000054.1:0-37623 GCF_036701485.1 Microcoleus sp. Pol11C3
GCAATGGAATATTGAGAACGTTTCCTCTATCCTTGCTCTTCGCTGTGCTTATCTCAACGGTCAACTTTCAATTTGATTATTTGCCAAAGTGAGATGCACCCATGCGTTACAACCCGTTACTCACAGCAATGAGCGAGCGATTATTGGGTCGTGGAAAGGTCAAAATGTAGGTGATTGGTGCAATGATATGGGAAGTTGGTGCATTGGGATTTTTGGATTTTAGAATTCTAAAAGCCAAATGCACTACTTATTATGCGATCGCTACCGCTTGACAGGTCAATACAGTATCTACAATACCCCAGAAGATATTATTTTTTTTGGTGTCTTTCTCCTTAGTAGGGGGCATTGTTTTCAAAAAATAGTATTTCATTGGCTGCCTTTATATTATCACAACTGGCTGGGGATTCCTATAAAAATAATACTCGCACCAGTTTGAATTACGAGACTTTTTAATTGTTTCGTATGTTGTAGAGAATAGTGTCCGATCGCAATTAAAGCTGGAATGAGGAGCGATCGCACAAACCCGGTTTTCTCAAAAAATCGGGTTATTAGATGTGGAATTAATGGCAAGGCTTGCTAGCGCAACGGCTGCCTATACCACTGGCAATGGACACTAGCCTCAACGAGCGCTCGTTTTTGACGACAAATATTATGTACGAAAAAAACTTGACATCAGCCGGCCATCGACAGTTAAAATATAAATAACAGCAATAACAAAAAGGAGGCTTTATGTTGGATTTGCAAGCGGCAAGCGGCAAGTAGAGCATTAATAAATGGCGATACCATAAAACAATTTTGGCTAAAATACATCCGGGGAAATACGGATTATCTAGGAGTTTTTCAAAATCTCAAATCTCAAATCTCAAATCTAAGATGGCATAACTCATGGCAACAGCTATTCTTGACCTGGAAATCTCCAAACTCCCGCCCGAAATTACGGTTGAGGAGCGTTACAGCAAAGCCTTGGTTTTAATTCGACTGCACGGAAAACCGATCGGCAAAGCTCTACTTTCGGTAGTCGGAGGTAGCATTGAGGGATCTCAATTACGGGAAACACTGATGAATGCTGCGGGGGAGAACCTTTGGAAAAATTCGCTCTACGATTCCCTCGCATGGGACGAACGCGGGCCCGTGCAGGCAATGCCGATCGCCACAGTAGCGGTTTGCACGCGCGATCGCCCGGAAGATTTGCGGCGCACTCTTGAAGCGTTTATGCAGCTCCCAGACGACGGTCAGGAATACTTAGTAATTGACAATTGTCCCGCCACGGACGCTACCAAGGAACTGGTCAAAAATTACCCAAAAGTCCGCTATGTTCGCGAAGACTTACCGGGTTCCAGCGCTGCCCGCAACCGAGCTTTACGCGAAGCTAAACACGAATTCGTAGCGTTTACAGATGACGATGCGGTTCCCGATCCAAACTGGCTGCGATCGCTCTTGTGGAATTTTAGCGATCCGCGAGTGATGTGCGTCACGGGGCTGGTGATGCCCTTGGAATTAGAAACCGAAGCGCAAGAATGGTTCGAGCGCTACAGCCCCCACGGGCGGGGCTTTGAGCGCCGAATTTTTGACGGGGCGCACTGCAACCCGCTGCTTGTCGCTCCTGTGGGAGTTTCGGCCAGTATGGCTGTCCGGAAAAGCGCGATCGACTGTATCGGCTTGTTTGACGAGACTTTAGGCGCGGGAACGCCCACTGTCGGCGGCGAAGACTGTGAACTCTTTGCCCGCATTTTGCGCGCGGGCTACTGCATCGTATACGAGCCGAGAGCCTTGAGCTGGCACCGCCATCGGCGCAGTTGGGAAGAATTACGAAAAACGCTCCAAGGCTACGGCATCGGAGTCTATGCTTTCTGGACGCGGATGTTGGTAATCAACAAAGAATTCAGTGTGCTGCGGTTAGCTTGGGGATGGCTGCATTCCAAGCAAATTCCTGAATTATTTGCTTCTTTGCGAAAGCAACCCGAGTCGATTCCGAGCGATTTGCTGTTGGCTCAACTGCGGGGCTGTGTCAGTGGGCCGATGGCTTATTTTGCTTCTCGCAAGTGGTTGCAAGAAATTAAGAGGAGCAATGAATAGGGAGTTTGAGATTATTTTTAACCGCAGATGAACGCAGATGAAATGCAGATGAAATTAATTTGGGTAATCTAAATATGGAAAATTTGATTGTTAGCGTAATTATTCCCACTCACAATCGCAGTGCTTCGCTGCGGCGGGCTTTGGATGCTTTGCACTCGCAGACTTATCCGATCGACCTGATCGAGGTTATTGTAGTGGCAGATAGCTGCATTGACGATACTTTGGCAATCCTACAAGAGTACAAAGCTCCGTTTAAAGTGCAGGTGATCGAGGTAAATTGCCGGAGTGCTTCCATCGCCCGAAATACGGGAGCGGCTTCGGCTACCGGACAATTGCTGCTGTTTCTCGACGACGATATCGAAGCGCTGCCGCCTTTGGTGGAAAGCCACGCGCGGGCTCACCGAGAGCGTCCGGGATCTGCTGTCATGGGCTCCTATCCGCCTAAGTTGCATGGAGGAACTAAATTGTTCGAGGTGGAAGTGCGAGCGTGGTGGGAAGACAAGTTTTATCAGATGAGTCAGCCTGGTCATCGATTTACTTATCTAGATTTGGTTAGCGGCAACCTTTCTTTAGATGCAGAACTGTTTGCTCGTCTCGATGGCTTTGATTCGGCTTTCGGGAACTGCGGCGGGGAAGACTACGAGTTTGGGGTGCGTTTACTGAAAGCTGACGTACCTTTTGTTGTGGCTGCTGAAGCTGTGGGCTATCATTACGAACACGAAACCAATAATCTCGATCGCTCTTTCCGCCGATTTCGTCAGGAAGGGCGATCGAATGTTTTGATCGGCCACCGACACCCGGAACTTATACCGGTACTGCCGATAGCAGCCTACGAAACTGCTTACTCGCTGGTAGATAAAATTCTCGTGGCGGTCACGTTTTTGTGCCCGGCTGCTGTGGATTTGCTGGCCCTGGGACTGAGGCAATCTCTTGATTTACTCGAAAGCTTGCGGATGCGGGGAACTTGGCGGTGGTTGCGGGAAAAATTGCGCGGTTATTGGTATTTGCGGGGTGTTATCGATGAGTTGAAAAGTAGAGCGGCAATTTCTAGTTTTATACAAGGAGCCCCGGCCCGTGGTGATTTGGGCGGACATGAAATTAACATCGATTTGCAGCAAGGTTGGGAAGCTGCTGAAAGCCTGCTCGACGCGGAACGACCGGCTGGGGTTTACCTGTATTATGGTCAAGTGAAAGTAGGCCACATTTTTCCGCAAGCGGGCGCGGAACCGCTGCGGGGCGCTCACTTGCGCTCAATTCTGGCGCTTCACTTTGCTGAACCCCTGGCTCGGGCAATCGGGGTTAACGGTATGCCCCCCAAGGCTGAAAGGATCGAAGAAAAGCCTTTAGTTGCTTTTAAAATTTGCGAATTAGCAATTAATAAGTATGTCGGCGACTTGAAACTCAAAACTCCAACCTCAAAAGTGGGGAAATTGGAAAATGGGGAAATTGCAACTCAAAACTCAGAACTTTTCTCTCTAGTTCCCGCTGCACTATTTTTAGGAGAAACTTATGACCAAAAAAGTGATGGCAATTGAGTGTGCCGAACAGATTCATCCAATTCGGGAACTCGGAAAATATCAAGGATTTCGCCTTTTATTTCGCTACCGGGGACAACCTCTGGGCTGGGCTTATGTTAGTAACAGTCCCTGGGAACAAACAATTGTGATTGATCGAGTGCGACAAACAATTGTGGATCAGTTAGGCAAAGAGTTCGTGCGATCGACTTTAGGAGAGCAGTTCGGCGCTGTTTCGGAAGCAGTGGCGGATCGCCACCTGCCGTCAATGAGCGTTCTCATCTGCACGCGCGATCGCACTGTGCCGCGCCTGGAAATTTTGGATTTTGCTGGGTTTCGGTGGCTGAACAGGTTGCTGCTGCGTCGCTTGATGATGCCTGGCTGGTTGACCTGCAAATTGGTAGTGAGTGAGTTGCTGGGAGTTCTGCAAAGTCCTTTTGCTTACAAGGAAGCGCACTTGCAAGCCCAGTGTTTGGCTGGTGTTCTTGGGGTTCAACCGCTGGTATGTGCCGGAGGTGTGCGGTGAAAAATGCGGGAACGCTGGTTTATCGGCGCAAAATTGCTCATTGGTTCGATTTACTGCGGGTGTTGGTCGATCGCGATATGAAATTACTTTACAAGCGATCGACCTTGGGGATTGCTTGGACTTTAATCAGTCCGCTGTTACAGTTGGCTGTATTTTCCTTTTTGTTTCGCTCTGTCGTACCCCTTAATATTCCAAAATTTTCTTCCTTTGCTTTCAGCGGCTTGTTAATCTGGAATTGGTCTCAAACGGTATTATTTAAATCAACGGCATTAATTACCAATCATAAGCCACTAATCAGGCAGCCAAATTTCCCCCCGGCAATTTTGCCGGTAGTCACGACGATGACTGGGCTAATTCACTTTGTGTTAGCTTTGCCCGTGTTAATTATCTTTCTGGCAATTGATGGCGCTCCTCTGAATGCAGTGCTCTTGTTGTTGCCGCTGCTGATGATTATTCAGTTTTTCCTGACAGTTAGTTTTGCTTATCCCCTTGCCGCTTTGAATGTCACTTTCCGCGACACTCAGCACACTTTGGGAGTAGTTTTGCAGATGCTGTTTTACCTGACTCCGATTTTCTACGACATCAGCAGCGTCCCGGAAAAATTTAAGATTTTTTATTACTTAAATCCAATGGTGCCCCTGATTGAAGCTTACCGCGCCATACTTCTTAAAGGTATGCAGCCGGATTGGTCTGCTCTGTTAATTTTGAGCTTGGCTGTGGCGGCTCTTTTACCCATCGGACTGGGAATTTTTAGACGGCAAAGCGCTCATTTTGTGGAGGAAGTGTAAATGCGTGAAGCAATTATTGTCAAGGGTTTAGGTAAGCGTTTTAAGCGCTACTCTACCGCGAAACCTATTACGATTATGGAAGCCGCTTTGTCGGGTTGGCGCAAGCTGAAGCCGGAGGCAAGTTTTTGGGCGCTGCGGAATATAAATTTTACTGTTTCTCCTGGCGAAATGCTGGGAATTCTTGGTAAGAATGGCGCGGGAAAATCAACGCTGCTGCAACTGGTGGGCGGTATTTGCCGGGCTGAGGAAGGATCTATTAAAGTTAACGGCAGAATTGGTGGCTTGTTGGATTTGGGTGCGAGTTTTCACACGGATCTAACGGGCAGAGAAAACGTGTTTGTAGGTGCGGTGGTGGCCGGTTTGACTCGCCGGGAAGTGGCGCGCAGGTTTGACGATATTGTGGAATTTGCAGAGTTAAAACAGTTTATTGACAGCCCGATGCGGACTTACAGTACGGGGATGAAAATGCGCCTAGCTTTTTCGGTGGCGGTGCATACTGATCCCCAAGTGCTGTTAGTTGATGAACATTTGTCGGTTGGTGATGTGGCTTTTCAATCTAAATGTTTGAATAAGATAACTGAGTTCAAGAATCAAGGATGTGCGATTGTTTTGATTTCTCACACCGCGTCGCAAATTCAGAAAATGTGCGATCGGGCTTTGTGGCTTAAATCAGGTGAAATCGTGGCTTATGGCGAACCAGAAGTGGTAGTCGGTCAGTATTTGTCAGAAATGCGATCGTCCACAGAAAATAACAGTCCCCTGCGTGCTGCTGAAGCTACAAGTAGCGGCTCGCCACTGCGAGGTAATCAGAATCGCTTCGGTTCTTTGGAAGTAGAAATTACCGATGTAAAAGTGTTGCCCAATGCGGAAATAGATAGCGGTGATGCTATTAGCATTGAAATTAATTATTCGGTGTTGCAAGAAATTTCTGCTGCTATTTTTGCCGTGACAATCAGCAGGGATGATGGTCAAAGTTGTTTTGAAACTAATACTAATCAAATGGGCAGACTGCTGCCACTGGTGAAAGGGAAAGGCAAAATTCTGCTGCAAATAGACAGGCTGGATTTAGGAAGCGGTCAGTATTACGTGAATGCTGGGGTTTACGAGGAAACTTTGGCTTACGCCTACGATTATCATTGGCAGATTTATCCGCTATTCGTGCGATCGACTGTCAACCAAAAAACGATTCTTTGTCCGCCGTACCGTTGGGAATTTGAGGGCAAAATACCGCTTCTGGATTTACCCGAACTAGCCTCTCCAACTCACGATTTGGATAAAAATAATCCCGGCTACGCCAAGATTGTGAATCAGTTAGAAAATAACCAAAAACCTGATTTTTTAATTGTTGGCGCTCAAAACTGCGGCACTGAATCTCTATACGGATATCTGGCGCATCACTTACAAATTATTAAAGAAGGTTCCCGGGATATTAACTTTTTTGATTTGAATTTTGAGCGTGGTGTTGATTGGTACAGCAAACAGTTGACTCGCAGTTTAACTGGTGAAAAGGTGTTGCTGTGGGAGATGGCAGGTTACTATATTTATCATCCGTTAGTAGCCGAGCGGGTTTATAAGTGTTTCCCGGATGTTAAGCTGATTGTGATGCTGGGCAACCCGGTAAAACGAGCATGGATGCACTATCATTTAGAAGTGGCGAGCGGCTGCGAAAAGTTGGATTTTGAAAAGGCGATTGCTTCTGAACCTGATAGACTCAAAGGTGAGATTGAAAGAATCCAAGCTGAGGAAAATTATTACAGTTTTAATCACCAGCATTATTCCTATTTGTCGCGAGGAATTTATGTAGAACAAATCAAAAATTGGCTCGACTATTTTCCGAGGGAACAGTTGCTAATTATCAAGAGCGAAGATTTTTACGCAAATACCGACAAAGTATTTTCGGAAGTATTGAATTTTTTGGATATTAGTGCCAGTGCAATTAAAGAATATGAAATAAATCATATCGATCAATACAGCCAAATGCCGCCAGAAATAGAACAAAACTTAATAAATTATTTCCAACCTTACAATCAGGAACTTTCGGATTTGTTACATGAAGATTTTAGTTGGAGCTAAGAAAAAAGTTTTTAACCGCAGAGATCCCAGAGAGGAACATGAATCATACCTCTTTCTTCTCTTCCTCTGGACTCTCTGCGCTCTCTGCGGTTGATTAAAAAAATCTCATCCACAAATAATTTATCAGGTATAAAAATGAAACGGATATTTTTAATAGGCTCTCCCAGAAGCGGCACAACGATGCTTCAAAGTTTATTAGCCGCTCATCCTGAAGTTATTTCTTTTCCTGAATCTAAGTTTTTTCACTATTTACTGTACAAGAAGTTTGTGGGAAAGTTTGCTGGTAGGATGGAAGCCTTTTTTAAGGATGAGATTAATCGCCCTGAAATTTTGCAAGGTTTTGATGATAGTCAAACTGTGGGAAATAAAGTTAGTTGGTTTGTCGGTGTTTTGGATGGTTTGGCTGCGGAACAAAACAAAAGTATTTGGTTGGAAAAAACGCCGGAACACATATATTTTATTGATGACATAGAGCGATTTTTACCGGATGCGAAATTCATACATATTTTGAGAAACGGTATGGATACAATAGCTTCTCTGCATGAGGCTACTAGGAGTTCTCATGATTTGTGGGGGCCTGGTTGGGATTTAAACCACTGTATCCATCGCTGGAAGGAGGCGACGTTAATTAGCCACAAATATGCTAAAAAATCTAATCACATATTAGTCAAGTATGAGGAAATTCTAGATAATAAAGTCAAAAAATTAGCAGAAATTTGTCATTTTATGGAAATTGAATATGATGAGAGAATGCTGGACTTTTATCAAGAAAAAGCTGCTCGTCTCAGTTTAAATTTACCTTGGCATCAAGGGATTGAGAGAGAGGTTAAAACTAATAATGTTCACAAATATCATAAAGTCTTAAAAAGCCAGGAAATCCGATATATTTTAGATAAGATTAAGCCCATCAAGGGTGAAATTGCCTGGAAAGTGGCGGTGGAAGTGAGCGAACCAATTTCGGATATTTACGCTTTACCAATATGCGATCGCCTGTGCTGTACGATCAAACTAGAAGGAATTAAACTCGGTATTGTTGAATTGCCAGTGTGTGATGGAATGGTTGGCGGTTCGGTGTTGGCGGATGCGGTTGCAGCGCAGTTTGCTTGGCAAATTATCGATCGCTTCTTTCAACGCAATCGCTGCGAAAAAGGCAATAAATTGTGGGAAACTTTGCTGGAACCATTGCACCCTAAACATGACTGGGCGCTATTTCTGCAAGAATTATGGGGGCGTCCGCATTGGCATTTGGAGGATTTCTATAATCCTGAAATAGCTGAGAAAGTCCCAACAATTACCATCGAAAAGGATTTGATTGTATTAGAAATTAGCGAGGAATTTGCTAATATAAAAGTTGAGCTTTCTGAAATAGACGTGCTGGTGAATGTAGGCGGCGTTGCTGTCGGGATTGTCACCGTTGCGGTGGAAAATAATTTTGTTTCGGCTCAAAAATTGCGATCGACAATTACTCGAAATAGCGGTTTTGAGTTGTGCGTCGCCACCGTGCGAGAAGCTTTGCTGGGAAAACCGCTCAACGGCAAGCAATCGCTGCGATCGCGCCTAGCCTCTGCTGCTCAACAAAGATCGGATTTGCCAGACTCGTTGAATGCACCGGGTGCTGGGGGCATTTACCCGCCAAATGCGGTGATGTTCGGCAGGCGATCGGGTGCGATCGGGACGAGTGTCAGCCGCCGGGCCGCACTCCCGGCCTCCGCGCTGCCACAAATCGAGTCAGCAGCGGCAATCGCGGGGGAACCTACAATGCAAATTCCCCCAAAAAACGAGTTTCCTAAGCAAGTATTTTACGCACCGGAAATCATTGGGCTAAAATCGCCGTATAGAGAAGTTTCTCACTCGGTGAAACCTCAAGTTTTTGGCAATCATGGCGTTACACACAGGCTGCCGATTCTCGCCTACCGCCGCATTTGTCCTAACAGTTTAGACGCCGTTACTCCGCAGGTTTTGGAACAACAGTTGCAGTATCTCAAAGATCGTGGTTATTATAGTGCGAGTTGGGAAAATTGGCTAACTGCGAAACGGGACAAAACTCCTTTACCCGGTAAAGCTGTATTGATGACTTTTGACGGTGGCTATCTCGACTTTTTTCAATATGCTTGGCCTCTGCTAAAACGCTTTCATTTTACAGCAACTGTTTTTCTTGTAGCGGAGTCGATAGGAAAGACAAATAGTTGGGAAAAAGCCGAATTTGAAGAAGTGCAGTTAATGGGATGGCCCGAAATTTTGCAACTGCGGGATGCAGGGATTGAATTCGGTTCTATGTCTGCTACTCATCAACCTCTTACTGCATTGTCGCCGACAGAAATTGTGCGGGAGGGGGCGAAATCCCGTGCTATCTTGGAAGGGGGATTAGAGAAATCTGTTAAATGTTTTGCCTATCCTTACGGGGATTTTGATCCAATTGTAGGGCATTTAATTGGGGCGAGTGGGTATACTTTTGGTGTATCATATAGGTCAAGTTTTAGCAGTTTTGACGATGCTTTACTGTCGCTGCCGCGCATTCAAGTTACAGCAGAAAATTTTTTATGGCAATTAGGTTTGTAGGGTGAGTCAGGCAGCGAGACTTTTCCCTCTACTCAACAGACGCACCTTACAAGTAAAATCGCTTAATCAATCCCTTGATTTTCCGCTGCAAATAACCGCCTAGCCCTCTGGAAATCTTCTCAAACTTATAATAAAATAAAATATCCATAACATCTTCAGTTTTCATATACTTTAAATAAGAAATCATTTTATCTGTCAGTTCATCATTAACATCATCGATATATTTTCTCACTGCCAACCTTTCCGAAATATTCCATTTCTTATCAAACTTGCGGTGCATTTCCGTCTCATAATCCCGAAAATCTGAGATTTTCCCCTCCAAATACCTTTGAATATATTTCCCGGCGATTTGGGCACCCTCCATCCCGTGTCTAATTCCTTCGCCACCCAAAAAATTTACTGTCGAGACAGTATCGCCGATCGCAATTATATTATTATCCTTGTAATAAATATCCTTCAAACCAGAGCTGTACTTCAGCGTCGAACCGTGTTTGTCAATAATTTTATAATTTTTAGACTTCAGATATTCATCAATCAGTAAATCAATATATTTTTTGAGCGGTGACAAATGCCTCACCGTTTTCGGATCTAAAAAAATGCGCCCCGCACCAACTTTCAGCCTGTTTTGTTCCATTGGGAATATCCAGGAATAACCCTTCGGCATCCATTTATCGCCCAAAAAAAAGATTAAATCACCGCTGTATTTATTGTAAACTTCAGGCTCTACTTCAATTAAATATTCAATTCCGGTTCCCGACAAAAAAGCTGGCTTATCATTCTCTTTTTCGTACATAACCGCCCTAGCAAAGCCAGTAGCATCAACCAATACTTTGGTGCTAACTTTGATAACTTGACCGTCGGATAACTGTTTAAATTCTACTGTTGTTTCGCCCTTGGTTTGTGAATGTCCCGTGTAGCGATAACCCAGCCAAACTTCAGCACCAAATCGCTCAACTTCGCTGGCTAGAAATGCTCTAAATTTAGCAAAGTTGAGAACAACTCCCAAGCTTTCGGGAGACTCCCAAGTTTGACTGACTTTGCTAGTTTCGATAGTAAGTTTATGCCAAAAACTGCCGATGACCGATTCGGGCAAATCGAATTGAAAGAGGGTTTCTAGAGGCGTGGCGGCGCTGGAAAAGTCATTTTTATTAAAATTGTCGTTTTGCTCTGCCAGCAAGACTTTGTGGCCGGATTTAGCTAGGATTCTCGCACAGTGACCGCCTGCTGGGCCGGCTCCTACTATTACTATGTCAAAACTTTTTAAATTCATTTTGCTTTTAATTCGCTTGCAATGTCAAAATACCCGCCGACATATCAACTATTAACCGCCGATTTTTTAGCCACTGGCGGCAGATTAAAATTTCCGGTACTCCGTCACCCACATGAACGGGAATGTCAAACTCTTGCTCATCTATACGTACTTTTCCTGCATAAAGATCGAAATAAAATTCTCCCTTAGCTGTCCTCATTTTTTCGCGCTGAATATAAATCCAACCAAGTCCTTCTAAATCCTGACTATCAATTGCTAACCAGCCAGAAAAACCTGTATCTAGCAGAGCATCAACAGGTAATTGTAAGCCGTTATCAGCAATCAACTCAACTTCAAAAAATAGCTCGTCCTCATCACCAAATCTTCCTTCAATCATATTGAGCCGCACGCCCCTGTATAGTTGATTCGGAAAAGGTAGGGGATAGCATTTGGGTGTTTCTGGCGACACATTTTGGTAGCCGCCATATCATCCTTGTCGATAAAATATTCCCCACTATCAGGTTCAACCGCCATGTACCAGTTGTAGTGAGTGTCAATTAATTCTGGTTTAAGGCGCTCGAAAATTACTTTGCAACGCTTGCGAAATGCCGCTCTTTCAGCGCGCCACTGGGCTTTTTTTTCTTCTGACCACTGAATTTCGGGGAACAATCTTCCCCGTAGCACGGTACGATTTGGTTTCACGTTAGTCATTGTTTTTTCTCCCTTATCCTCAAATTTTCCTTCAATCATGCTGCTCTTTCACTGTCATAGATCGGATCTCGAAGGGTAAGGTGCGCTAGGCGCACCCTACAATTCTAGCTATTTACACGCTAACAGGAGACTGTTTGCGGCTGAATGTTGCTAAGATGCGATCGACCATTTGCGGTGGAGTTAACCCTAAACTGGCAAATGATTGCTCTGGCGTTGCATGATCTACTAATGTATCCGGTACGCCCAGCCGCATCAGCGGCACGAGAACATTATTGTCCATCAAAGATTCGGCTACTGCTGAACCGAAACCGCCCATCAAACAGCCTTCTTCTAAAGTGACCACTCGCCCGATTCGCTGTGCTAAGGGCAAGATTAATTCGGTATCTAACGGCTTGACAAAACGCGCATTGATCACCGTTGCTTCAATGCCGTGTTCGCTCAGAATCTCGGCGGTTTGCATTGCCGGATACACCATTGAACCGTAACCTAGTATCAGCAAATCGTCGCCGTTGCGGAGAATTTCGGCTTTGCCGATCGGCAATTCTTCCCAACCTTCTTCCATCAGAGGCACGCCGTAACCGTTGCCGCGCGGGTAACGCATGGTGATCGGCCCGCTGGTGTGGTTGATTCCTGTGACTATCATCCGCTGCAATTCTGCCTCATCTTTTGGTGCCATAACTACCATATTTGGCAGGCACCGCAAGAAGGCAATGTCGTACATTCCTTGGTGAGTTGGGCCGTCAGCACCGACAATGCCGGCTCGATCCAAACAGAAGAAAACTGGCAAATTTTGGATGCAGACATCGTGAATTATTTGGTCGTATCCCCGCTGCACAAATGTCGAGTAAATTGCCACAACCGGGCGCATTCCTTCGCAGGCTAAACCAGCGGATAACGTCACGGCGTGCTGTTCGGCAATTCCGACATCAATGTACTGTTTAGGCAGTTTTTCATGAAGTTTATCCAGGCCTGTTCCGGTTGCCATTGCAGCGGTAATGCCGACAATTTTGGGATTATCTTCTGCTAGCTTGACTAGAGCGTGGGCAAATACTTTCGAGTAAGCTGGAGGCTTGGGTTTAGTGGAGGGAATGCCTTTGCCGGTGGCTAAGTTAAAGGGATTTTGGGCGTGATATCCTACTTGGTCTTTTTCGGCGATCGCATATCCTTTGCCCTTCACCGTCACAACGTGAACCAACACCGGGCCTTGAATGGTATGACCCTGTTTGAAAGTGGCAATTAATTCTGCCAAATTGTGTCCGTCTACCGGGCCCATGTAAGTAAAGCCTAATTCTTCAATTACGGCTCCTACTTTGGAAACTGCCAAGCGTTTCATGCTTTCTTTGAGGCGTTCCATTTCTGGGGTAAAAGTTTCGCCGACAAAGGGAATGTGTTTGAATTGTTCCTCTAAGTTATCTTTGAGAAATTGCACCGGTTGCGAGAGTCGCATCTTGTTCAAATAGCGGGTAATTGCACCGACATTGGGCGAGATTGACATCTCGTTGTCGTTGAGCACTACCATCAGATTGGTTTTCGGCATATGGCCGGCGTGGTTGATTGCTTCGAGTGCCATGCCGCCAGTCAATGCACCGTCGCCGATGACTGCTACTGTTTTAAAGTTTTCGCCTTTGAGGTCGCGCGCCATCGCCATTCCTAATGCTGCGGAAATGCTTGTAGAAGCGTGACCTGCACCGAAGTGGTCAAATTTGCTCTCGCAGCGCTTGAGATAGCCTGCAACGCCGTCTTTTTGGCGTAGGGTGTGGAATTGGTTGTAGCGGCCGGTGATCAATTTGTGAGGATAAGCTTGGTGGCCGACATCCCAGGTAACTTTGTCGCGATCGAGGTCGAGTGTTTGGTAGAGTGCTAAGGTCAGTTCGACTACACCCAATCCTGGGCCGAGGTGGCCGCCGCTAGCGGCTACTGTTTCTAAATGCTTTTCTCGAATTTGTCGGGCAATTTGTTCGAGTTGATGAATCGAGAGGCCGTGTAATTGGTTTGGGTGAGTCAGTTCGCTGAGATGCATATTTTAAAATCTTGCTCCTGTGAATCAGGACGAATCCTTAACAGATATAGGTTTTGCCTGCGAGGTTGGGTACGCGCAAACGTTAGAATAGTTTAACGGTTATTTGAGAAAAACTGTTAGCCGTAAGATTTTTGTTATTTTTGGCATGGTAATTATAGTTAATAAATTGCGCGCCGTCAATATAAAAAAAGCTTATGTTCTTAGTTGCTAATCGCTAATTGTTAGCTGCATGGAGATTCTTAAGCATTTAAAGCTAAATAAGCCCACCTAAAAAAAATAGAATACTCACATACCCGACTCCTTTAAGAAGTCCGCTATCTAACAGAAGAACGTTTTACATTTAATTAGAGTGACCTACTTACTTTTTGTCGGAAAAGGACGAGTTTTCTTTTCTATCTATCGGTTTTTCAGTTAAAACAAAAAAGGAGCTCGCCCCCATTGATCGATTACAACATTCGCTCTAATTCAGCCGATCGAACTTCTGGCAATTTCTCGGCCCCTGTCGTATCAAAAACGATCGCGTGTTTAGCCACCGGCAACAACCGCCGTAAAATCTGGAGATATCCCTCAGCATCGCCTCGGCGGTGGAACCTTGCCACAACCAATCGCTGCATATTTGGCAATTGCCGCACGATACACCAGGGATGAGAGTTTAATTTTGGCTTTGATGTTGGTATCATAGGGTAATCCTTCCCCGCCAAAAGCGGGGTGTGGTAGAAAAAGCGATCGCCCTTAAGTTTTCTAGGCTGAGAGGGCGATCGTTTTTAGTGTACATAGATATTATCCGGTATATATGCACCGAAGTCAAGCAAAAAAATGGGCTACGTGAGACTGCGGATTCGAGAATTAGCTGAGAAGAGAGGTTGGACGTTTAAAGAAGTTGCCGATCGATCGGGAGTCAATTACAACACGGTAAAAAGCTACGGGAGGCGGGATGCTTTGAACACAGTCGATCTGTCTGCTGTCTACAAAATCGCCCGCGCCTTCGATGTGACTATGGAAGATTTAGTTGAGGTTTTGGAAGATTGAGGGCGCACTAATGGGCTACGTTAGACTGCGGATTCGAGAACTAGCTGAGCAAAAGGGTTGGACTCTAAAGCAAGTTGCCGATCGATCAGGAGTGAATTACAACACTGTTAGAAGCTACGTTCAGCGCGATGCTTTGAACACGGCTGATATTTCTGCTGTCTACAAAATCGCCCGCGCCTTCGATGTGACTATGGAAGATTTGGTCGAGATTTTGGAAGATTGAGGACTCGTATCAATTCCGCTTAGATCGGAATGATTAAACCACAGAGGACACAGAGGACACAGAGAAAGAGATGAGAGAGATAATAATTCTGATGTCAACGGATTTGATATCACAAAATACCCAGCGGGTGTGGCTCCATCGCAGATATTCAAATCAGCTCGATAATCTCGTAGCGACGCACCAGACAAAATGCGCCGCCTGAAAACTAAGAATCTCGTAAACCCGCTGCCCGTGCTATACTCGCGTTTGACTTTGCAAGATTTCTGCCAACAGCCGCTCTTGACTTTTCGCAGGTTCCTTGCAAGTCAAACACTCGCAAACTAACCCGACAACCCCTTCAGGCAAATCAGCCTCAATCTGACAGACAGCAGTCGGATAATACTGGGAAATCAAGCCAGAAATTCGATCGGTAGTCGTGCGAATCAGGGTAGAGTGCTGATACCAGTCGATCGCCGAAAGCAAACTCGGACAAGCTTGCGGAGCATCTTGTACAATACTGCTGAAAGCTTGCAAACCTTGTTGGGCGCGATCGAGATATTCTAAATTCTGGCCCAGCAGCGCGAGGCGAACCAAAGATGCGATCGCAATTCCATTCGCCGCCGGAGTTGCATTGTCTATATAGCTGCGTTCCCGCACCAACAAATCTCCGCTAGCATCCTTAGCAGTATTGTAATATCCTCCCAATTCCACGCTCCACAAAAACTCATCAAACTCTTCTTGCACCTGCACAGATTTCTCCAACCAAAACTGAGAATTCGGCAACTGTTTTGCCTCTTCCCCGTTGCCTAAAGTCAAACTCGCTTGATGCAAATCCAACAAAGCTTTCACAAACAAAGCATAATCTTCCGACTGCGCGTTTACAGCAGATTGTCCGTCATAATTCAACCGCTGAAAGCGCCCATCCGTCCACTGATTCTCTAAAATAAAATTAGCTGCTTTCACAGCTAATTCCAGATACTCCCAATTCCCAAAAACAGCCGCAGCGCGGGCTAAACCCGAAATCATTAAGCTATTCCAAGCAGCAATCATTTTCGTGTCAGTAACTGCGGGAATTCTACCCGGCCAACTGTCGTTTTTAGCTTCTTGATTGTTGCGAGCTGGCGGAAAGGTTTTTACAGTATCGGGATTGCCACCGTAGCGAACTTGAAAGAGTTTAGCCAAAGCCGTTTCTACCGTGTTGCTGAGTTTTCCCGGATGGCGGCGCTGCAATACATTTTGACCTTCAAAATTGCCGCTAGGGCTAACCGTAAACTGTGCTTTAATTTCCGCCACTTCCTCAGCACTTAATAGTGCTTCCAGTTCGGCATAACTCCAGACATAAAATGCTCCTTCTTCCGGTTCAACTTCCTCTGAAGTGTTAAAGCTATCAGCATCTTGTGCAGCATAAAAATAGCCGGTTGGCGCGGTCATTTCTCGCTTCAACCATTCTACTGTCCCCGCGATCGCAGTTTCAAAAGCCGGTTCTTGTATTCCCGCGCTCCACAAATTTGCTAAATACTCAACAATTTGACCGTTGTCGTAGAGCATTTTTTCAAAGTGTGGCACAGTCCAAGTCGCATCAACCGTGTAGCGGTGAAATCCGCCTGCTACGTGGTCGTAAATGCCACCCAATGCTAAGTCTAATCCGCGCTGAGTGCAGACTTGTTTGCTGTCGTATTTTGATTCACAATTAAATCGCGTTCCCCGCAGTGCTAGCTCCGCATAAGGTATCATCGGAAAACTGGGGCCGGGGTTGCTGCCCGCAATAATTCCGGTGTTGAGCTCTAAGCCTTTTTGAAAAATTTCGCGATTTAATTCGGCGGTCACTCCTGACAGCGCTGCCGTCTGTTGGAGGTTGCTTAAAATCTCTGCTTTGAAGTCTTCTACTTTGCCTTTTTCTGTGTCGTAAAAGCGGCGAATTGCTTGCAAAACTTCTAAAAATCCCGGCCTTCCGTAGCGGGGATCTACGGGGAAATAAGTACCTCCGTAGAAGGGAACTCGCTCGTCGGGAGTGAGAAAAACGTTGAGCGGCCAACCGCCTTGACCGGTCATCATTTGCAAGGTTTGCATATAAATGCTGTCGATATCTGGGCGTTCTTCACGATCGACTTTTATCGGTATAAACTGCGAATTCATGTATTGGGCGATCGCGCGATCGGAAAATGCTTCTCCTTCCATCACCGTACACCAGTGGCAGCTAGAGTAGCCAATTGACAGGAAAATCGGTTTATTTTCGCTTCGGGCCGCTTCCAAAGCTTCGTCGCACCAGGGCCACCAGTCGATCGGATTTTCGGCGTGTTTCCGCAGGTAAAGGCTTTGGGATTGAGCAAGACGGTTGACCATAATCAAATATACTTTAACTTGTGCTGGGTAAGCTTGTCATTTCTCTAGCACTTTAGCGCGAGATGTTTTAGTTGAGTTGTTGCCGATTATCATGTTTTAATATTATAACTAATAATTAAGATGTCAAATGAGCTTATCATCTCGGAGAACCTTCAATCAACGGCTCGGACAATTTTTGCTGAGCGCGGCTGTTCCTCCTACTGTTTCCCAACTGTACCAAACTGAAGAGTTGCATCAAGCTTTATTAGAAACTAATCTTAACAATTTTCTGGCGAAAGCAGACCCAGAAATAGAATTATTAGTCCCGACCTTTTTAGGTAACGACAAGCGTCGGTTCTACGGCAGAGGTGTTCCGAAAAGTTTGAAGTTAATCGACAAATTTGAGCTAGGAAGCGGACGGACTTTTCTGGGAAGGCGATCGCAAATTTGGAGCGGCGCGGGTTGGACAGGACAGCCAACAATTACCAGAGACGGGGGGAAAACTTATTTAATTATAGGTTCTTTCGACCACAATTTACGAAAAATAGATATTGCTACCAATAAAGAAGTGTGGCGCTATAAATTTGATGATATAATCAAAGGCTCCTCAACGATTTATATCGATGAAAAAGCCAGCGCCGAAAATAGAATTGTGATTTTGCAAGGCAGCCGCAGCGGCGGTGGTGGCAATAAAATTGTGCCGAGTTTTAGGGCAATATCTTTTAGAACTGGCAAGGAACTTTGGAAATTGGACATCAGGAGAACGCCCAGCTACAGCCGGGATAATGACAGCAGCGCTTTGGATCTCGGCGGTGGCGTTTTGTTCAATGCGGGGGAAAATGCGATCGGCTATTTTCTCGATAGTTCCACAAGCAATGCAAAAATCAAACAAGGCCTCAAGCAGCCAAATATCTTGTCGGAAGTACAGCTTTATGCAGCAGCAGATATCAGCAAGCACGGCGGCAACTTGGTAGCGGAATCATCGCCATCGAGGCTCAAAGATAGAATATTTATAGCTGCTGGTTCCGGTCATATTTACGGTATTAGCATTGGAACTAAAAAGATCGTCTGGGATTTCTATACTGGTTCAGATTTGGACGGAAGTGCTGTAATTTCTAAATCAGGCAAACTGTTTTGTGCCATTGAAAAACAATACATTCAGGGCAACGGCGGGGTGCTAAAGCTGAATCCCAACAAAGAACCGAATGCCAGCGTCGAATGGTTTTTGCCGACGGGAAATCGCCGACTTTCTAGCTGGGAAGGCGGGATAATTGGCTCGGTAGCGTTGAATGACGAGTACAATTCAGGGGAGTTTCCCGCGCTGTTTGCCACAAATGCGATCGACGGCAACTTATACATCGGTTCCCAAGATATGATTACAGGCAAAAAAACGGCTGTACCTTGGCGAAAGCAGTCTTACGATACTCCGGTAATAGTTTTTCAAAAAGAAATAGGTTCTTCAATTTCGACTCCGATTTTTACCGATGGCAATAAACTGATCAGTGCGGGTTACAACGGCGTTTATTTGTTCGAGTTGAATTGGGAACGAGCGAAGTCAGGCGATAAAAATGCTTTGAGAAATGCTAAAGGCGAGTTTTACCGTTTGAAAGTAAAAGAATCGGGGAGATTTAAGCCGGGTTTGTCATTTGAGGCGACGCCTGTAGTTTGGGACGGAATTGTGAAGATTTGCGCCAGGGATGGCTGGATGTATACTTTGGGTTAGTTATTGGTATTTTGTACCTCTATCGGAAAAGGCAAGATGCCTGTTCCACAATAAGTAGACTCTTTTGTGGGACAGGCATCTTGCCTGTTCTTAAAAGGGTGTTGAAATCCGCTACCTATTCCTACCTGCGGTTTAACTACGGTTATATGTATGAGAGAAATAATTTAGGAAATTATTGGAACTCGTTATGGCAACTCATGAAACTCAAATAAGGATCGCGAATTAAATAAATTACAAATTTAATTGTTATTTTGGGATGGGCGTCCCGCCCGTCCCAAAAAGACGGGCGGGACGCCCATCCCACAAACTTGTGGAAGTTATTTAATTCTCATTCGTAAGTCAAGTTTACGGTTCAGAGGATGCTCAAGGTATTTTACAGCTTACGATCGGATCGCCCGATCGCACAATGCTTCACCTTCGATCACCCTAAACCAGTGGCCGCTAGAGTAGCGAATTGACAGAAAAATCGGTTTATTTTCCCTCCAGGCCCTTTCTCAGGCTTCATCGCACCAGGCCCACCAGTCATCGGATTTTCTGCCTGTTTTCGCAGAAAAAGGCTGTGGGATTGAGCAAGACGGTTGACCATAATCAAATCCACTTGAAGTTTTGCTGGGTAAGCTTGTCAGTTCTCTAGCAGTTTAGCGCTAGATGTTTTAGCTGAGTTGTTGCTGATAATCCTGTTTTCATACGATCACTGATCATTTATATGTCAAATGAGTCGATCATCTCGGAGAACCTTCAATCAACGGCTGGGAAAATTTTTGCTGACTGCGAGGGTTCCTCCTGCTGTCCTCAAACACTGCCAAACTGAATCTGGGAATTGACGGAGTGAGAAAGCCGCTGAAATCTTGATATTTAGAGGGTTTAGGCTCTTCAACGTCCCTCAAGAGAGTAGTAATTATCACAAGTTTATTGAGCATTTTGATGGTAGCGAACACGAACAATCGTTATTAGACCCTGGAGAAAGTCTAAAAATTAGCGATCGCACGCACACATTTTTTTGAGGACAAGCTACTTAAATCCTTACTGCGTCAACTATTTCTACTTGCTTATCACCCGTTAAATCTTGGAATAGAGCTTTTTGGCAAAAATAATACTAACCAATTTTTAGCGAAAGCAGACCCAGAAATAGAATTATTAGTCCCGACATTTTGAAGTAACGACCAGCCCGCCTTCTACGGTAGACGTGTTCCGAAAACTATGTCCCAGAAAGTCGAGTCGTCCTTTTACTCGGCCAAAGTTCCGGCGTCACATAATAACGAGCACCGAAACCATTGGTCTCTAAACAGAGATGTTGCAGCATGATCAATAAGCCTGTTTTGGGCGGGCTCTTCTGCCCAACCCCTACTCCCCACAAAGAATCCTGCAATATATGAGTCTAAATGGCGCTTGTTGCTGAATCGGAAAGGGAGAATCGACGCACCGAATACGATCCAAAATTTTGTCCTGAGTTATAGCCCACATTCCGCAGGTTCAACTGTCACCATCGGTTTTTATCTATTTTTACCCCGCAATCAAACTCTCACTTAAACTTTTATACCGTACCTTAACGGATAAAAAACTTTTTAAGGGCATAATTTAGAGCTTTAAAACAGTTTTATCAGTAATTCTACTGTGTGAAAACCCCGGTTAGGAATGTGAGTTATAGCTTTTTGAAAGGGAGAAAAGTCAGGAAGAAAATCCGGGTGGCAGTTCTATTTTTTGATGTACGCCATAGCAAATAGGTAGCTAGAACCCATCCATTTCGGCATTTTGCCTAAATCCAATCAGCGTATTCTCAATCTTCATCGAATCTTTATACAAACTACTTGCATTAACTTGTGCTTCCGTTTACATTGAATATGTGAAGGAAAAAAACCTGCTTCCAGTCAACTTAAAAAATAAAGGTATCAACCATGAAATTCCAATTAAACTTAGTCAAATCTATTTTAGCTGTTGCCGGTGTCGCCACTCTTAGTGCAGTATCCGCAGCACCTGCCTCTGCCTTCAGCTTTGGTAATATCGCTGGTGGCGATACGGTTGGAGATGCTTATGTTAATGACTTTAGCTTTGATGTCACAGATGGTGGGTTAAATAACGTTTTCTTCAAAATTGCCAATAATAACACATCCGTCCCCGGTATCTTTATTGGTTCAGTTTACTTTGACACAGGTTCTAATACCAATTTATTGAGCGCCTTTGGCATTAATACTACTGGTACTAGCAGCACGGTTGCTTTTAAAGATAATGGCACTGCTAATATGCCCCAAAGTACAAACCTTACTACTCCTTGGTCTACGGATTTTTCAGCTACAAAAAGTGGTGCTGGGTCGAACGGTGTCCAAACTGGTGAGGCTTTGGGGTTGAGTTTTACTGGAAATTATAATAACGTAGTTTCCGCGTTGAATGCTGGTACTTTGAGACTAGGATTGCACGTCCAAGGTATTAATGGCGGTAGCGATACTTATGCCAGCAGTATCAGCACTAGCAACACTCAAGCTACTCCTGAACCTTTAACAATGCTTGCTGCTGGAGCCGCTGTTAGTTTTGGCACTATGTTCAAAAAGCAACGCGCTCAGGCTCAAAAAGCTCAATAGGCGCTCATTTACACTGGTTTTCGAGTCGGGCTTGATGCCAAACTGATGATTTTATGTTCGAGCTAAAAACCTGGTTTCACCAAGAAACCAGGTTTCTTAGTATCTGATAGCACGCCACCGTGAAAACCCCAGACTTGAAAGCCTATCTCAAGGGAGCATCTCATATTTGTAAAAACACTTCTTCTGGCTCCTTTCTTCTTCCTCTTTCCTCCTGGCTCCCAACTCCAATTTCTAGTTTGGCTGCTTTAATTGAGATGCTCCCATCAAATCGCCCCTACACAGCGCATTTAAGAACTACCGCAAGGCTGTTTCTGAAAAATTTCCGATATATAGCAATCCTTGCAGGAGTCGTAAATTTTTTACCCCACCCAAACCCTCCCCGAACCCGCAGGGAGAAAGTAAGAAATTCACAAATGATGCGAGGATTGCTATAAAGACACTGAGATTCTTTAAAAACAGATAATCACCATTGAGCATGGCTCGAACTCTAACTCGCTCAGCCGTATTTACTCAAACCTCAGTGTCACACCATGCGCGGTGCTAATTGCGTCTACTCTCAAGAAATCCAAGCCTCATTAAGGCTACTTATTTTTAATTTTTGTTGATTCACTCCCTTTTTAGTCTTTGCTTACAGGGCTGAGTAAGCAAGTGCTAGGCATCCAACCAATCATTTCGAGTAGCAGTCTTTTCACTAGCTGTCCTACTGCTGAGCGATGGGTTGCCTCTGAGTCTCACCATCCATCAAATTCCAGAGTGTCTACTAACCTCATCTCAAAGATTTACTGCCCTTAAAATCCTCCAAGTCCTTTCCGTAGTATGGGTTCAAGCTACTGAGTTGTCCACATCCAGTACTATTTTTATGATAAAATCTAAGAATAGTCTAGACTTTTTTTCGTTCGTATTCTGAAACCCTCGATTTTCCGTGGGTACTTTGATTGCCGAATCGCCTTGAAACTCTTATTCTACGGTTGAAAATCAAAAATTGTCCGAAGTATCGCTCTCATCAATCAACTAATAACTAATATCTAAAATGTTCAAGAGAAAACTTTTTGGGCTCATCATTATCGCCACAGCTTTAGTAACTCTGAATATGACACTCCTGTGGAAACTAGGGGATATGGCTCATTTTTATATGAGCATAGTTTTTTGGTTCGCTGTGGGTTCCTTGCTTTGGGATCACCAGGATATTCTCAAACAGAATGAGATAAAAAGTGACCTATTGTCAAGAGTAGCAGGGACGCTATTAATAGCTTTTATTTTATTTCAAAGTGCTATGGTTTCAAGTAAATTCGATCCTTTTTTAAGACTGGCACCTTTTTTGTCTGGTTTAGGTTTGAGCCTACTTGCCGTAGGTTTTCACAACTTAAAACTCTATTGGCGTGAATTGGTAATACTATTTTTTCATGGCACCCCCAGTGTCATTACGTTACCTTTAGTGGATTTTATTACCTCGCTTACTGCTAAGACTGCTTATTATTCTTTGTGGTATATCGGTTTTAATGTAACACGTGATGGTAATTATGTGGCTTTACCGACCGGAAGGGTGTTGGTAAATGGGGGTTGTTCGGGTATAGAGGCAATGAATTACTTATTAGGTTTATCTGTAGTTTGTTTGGTGATGTTTCCTACTAAACAAAATAAAGCTTTGATAGTAGGTGTGGCTGTTGCTTGTGGTTTTATTGTTAATGTTTTTCGAGTGGCGGGAATGGCGTTGTTAGTTTCATCTAATCGCCTAGATTTGTTTAAATATTGGCATGAGGGTGAAGGTTCTTTAGTTGTGGGAATGATTGCGGTGGTTGTGTTTGGGATATTTTATCAATTTATGTTGAAACGAGATAGCAAACTTAGTCAAAGTGCGGGAAATTAATTAGTTGTAATTTGAGGTAATATATCGGTTTTTCGATTTCCACTACCATAGTGAGGAGTCTCGCTCACTCAAATGTCCGGGTGTTGAAATCCGCCAATGTCACTACCTGCTGTTTAAGTCCGCCTATATCTATCATAGAAAGGATATCAGGAATTATAGGAAACTTGTTATGGCAACTCATGAAACTCAAATAAGTCAAGTTTACGGTTCAGAGGATGCTCAGGGTATTTTACAGCTTGCGATCGCACGCCGACAAGATGAAGGGGAATTATCCAGAGTCCAGCTTTTCGAGATTGCGGCGGAATTAGGTATTTCCGAACAGGATATTGTGGCGGCGGAACAGCAATGGTTAGCAACTAGAGGGGAAGTTCAAGAAAAGCGGGTTTTTAACGCTTTCCGTCGTCGCAAATTGCAGAAAAATGTGACAAAGTACGGCATTATCAATACTTTTTTAGTTTTGTTTAATCTAGCAGCAGCCCACGAGCTTTCTTGGTCGCTTTTCATTTTACTAACGTGGGGCTTGGGCTTGTCGCTGAATGCTTGGAATGTGTATCAAACTGAAGGGGAAGAGTACGAAAAAGCGTTTGGGCGGTGGCGTTTGAAGAAACAAGTCGGAGAGTCTATTGGTACTGCGACTAATAAGTTTATGAAGTGGTTGCAGTCGTGATTTGCTATGGTAAAAAAGGCGATCGCCCTTTATTTTACGTCATACTCAAAAGCGATCGCCCTTTTCCTTCCCACGGCGCGATCGCACTTTAAATCCCCGACTTTTTTTATAAATCGGGGCTCTGCGCGTTATAGTTACGCCTAATCAAGCTTAGCAGCATCTTCAACCACAGGATGAATTAATACCGATCGCAAACCTTGCCGAATTTCCGAACTCAAATACCTGCGCTGCAAAATCTGCCATTTTTGCCAAGCTGCGTAGCGATTGTCGGCCAACAAACCAGCCAATTTCGGCAACTCTTTTTTCAGATCGCGATTGACAAAATCTGTCAGAAACTCGCCTAAAACTTCACTGTCTTGAATATCGCCCAAACATTCCTGAACACCTTTCACATCTTCGACATAAACTTCGTAAGTCTCGCTGTAAAAACCCCCAAACAGACTCATCAAATAGCGAACCCGCTTAGCTTGCTTCCGCAAATCGTGCAGAATAGTTCCCTCGGCTGCTAACTTCTCTTCGACAGCCTCAGCAGTCAAATTATCAGCAACTTTAACTTTGCCATCTTCGTATTCTGTGCCCAACAGCCAAGCCGGATGTAGAAAAAACTCGCTGACTTGAGGTAACAGTAAATCTGGCAAAACCTCAGCAATTGGCAAATGTTCGATCGCCTGATACTTAGGTTTTTCCAGCCAATCCTCGATCGACTCCTTCAGCGATTCGTAGGTTTTGTGCTCTAAAATCGCCCTCACTCCTTTCAAAGCCCGGTGTCGCTGTTTGAGCAAATTCAACAAAGCTTTATCTAAAACTTCCTGTTCCTCAGTCGGCAAATTGGGGTAATAGCGGTTTTGGAGACTTTCGAGCATCACATCCAAATCCCTGAGCGTTCCCAGAATCCGCCCCACCTTACCAATTTTGCCTTCAGAAGCCTCTTTTGGCAAATCTAAAACCGGAGCAAAACCCGTCACAGCCGATCGCAAACGTCTCAATCCCACGCGCATTTGATGAAGTTCTTCCGCGTCTTTGTCTTTGATAACTTCAGCCTCGTGCGCTACACTTTTGCGGAAATATTTCTCAATCGCCCCAGATGCAGCGTCTCCGAGAGTTTTAACTTTTGTTGATGTTTTTATGTTCATAACAGTTGTACATTCCAGAACCCCGATCAACTTTAATTTGGATTTCAAAGCTTTGCTAATAAGGGGTTATATCCTAGCACATACTTTTATTTATGAACGGCAGCCCGAATAAATCTTAATATAAGGTGATTGACAATTTATACAAAATCAGCATTTAGCAATCTAAAATCTTCAATCTTCAATCTAAAATCTTCAATCTAAAATCTAAAATAAAATTACCCTCCCTCGCCCTTGAGCTAATAAAAATCGGATTTCTGACGCGCTTTCCCCAATAGGTTAAGAGCGCTGCAAACCGACATTTATTCGCCAAAGAGAGAGAGAGGGTGCGATCGGGAAGACAAGTTTTAAATTAAATCAAGTCCAGCTTGTCCGACTTGAAAGAGGCAGTTTAGCCTTTCCAGTCTTTCGCAGATTGTTCGAGCACGTAGGTTGCTACATCCTCGATTTGTTCGGGCTTCAACTTGGCGCCGAAAGCAGGCATAGCATTTTTGCCCTTAGTTACCTGAGTGGTAATAGCTTCCAGAGAATTCATGCCGTACTTCTCAAGAGCACTACTTTTCAAGGTTTTCATAGCCATAACCACGTTGCCGCCACCGATGTGACAAGCAGCACAGTTCGCGCTAAAGATTTTAGCTCCTTTAACAGCATCACCTGCCAAAGCAGGGCGGCCAAAGCCGACGGTAAAAATTGCGAACGCTAACAGGGCAATCGATAAGAGTCTTTTCAACGCAGTTCTCCTCTAATGGACACGCAAATGGTGATTCTTTAGATATTTTACCTGTTAAAACAGGCGCGATCGCGCAGTCGCATCGCATTCTCCCGAGTAATTTACCACTTTTTTTGCAGCGGTAGTTCAACTCTCAAAATTCTCCACGCCCCAAGCCGGAGCTTTCTGAGCGGCCCGGATCACAAAAGCCGCCAAATTTTCGATTTCTGCCTGCGGCATCCAGGTTTCCGGGACTTGGCGGCACCAAAAAGTCTCCTCAGTACCGTCATAAGTCATCGGTTCTCTCAGATACGCCACCAAACTATTGATGTTGTTGCGCGGAGGGGTTGCCCCCTTGAGGTCAGCCAAAGACAAAGATATCGTCGGATCGGGCAAATTAGCTCCTCCGACGTGACAATTCATGCAACTTTGCTCGAACAACACCTTGCCCGCAGACAAATCCTGAGCCGAAAACAACCGAGTATGCCCCTCAGAGTCCAACTCCAAAGCGACAGGTTCGCTGGCTTGTAAATATCTATTCACGTAAGCATCGCCAGCAGCCAAAACAGGTTGAGGAGCCAACAGCACGATCGGGAAAATAATTAACATCCCCAACAGAAAGCAGACAAAAACAGCACGATGCAGCATAAGTGCGTAGAACCGTCAATAATTCACTAACATTTGCTCACAAAATCGAATTTTCTTGTTTCACTCTGGCTTTCGTCGCCCTCAACCAGTCCACAAGCTTAAGTCGGCGGGTTCGACTGGCAAGAATCAATCAGCACCGGGTAAATTTTAGATTTCAGATTTTAGATAGAAAAACAGCCAGCCAGCAATCCTTGCCAAACCCCAGCCCCAGCCCCATCCAAAATCCAAAATCTAAAATCTAAAATCTAAAATCGATTAGCGAGCGCCTTTGCCACCAGCCCACTGCTTGGCGACAATTTTCGGCTGCAACATAATGTGACCGGCAATCGCGTACAAATCGTCATCCGAGAGATTTCTCATCTCAGCGAAAATATCCGCACTCTTCATGCTCGGATGCACTTCCGAAATTTCCTCAAACCCGTCATAAGTCGTGGGATTTTTCATAAAGTCCACCAGCGACTCAATATTATTCCGGGGCGGGTTGGCCAAAGCCAGAGTTTCCGGGCTCAAATTCAGGTTGGGATCAGTTTTTGTCATGCCCGCAGCGTGACATTGAGCGCAAGCCGAATTGAACAGGCGTTTGCCTTGCTGAACTTGTTTGAGGCTCAGCACTACCGGAGCACCCTTGTCATTCAAAGTCACAGTGCGAAGTTCAGGACTCAGTTCGACAGCCATCGCACTGCTGACAAATAACTGAAAGCTCAAGAATACAGCGGTCAGAGCAATGAAATATCTTTTAAGCATGGTTCTCCTTAAAAAAATCCGGCAAATTATTGAACGCTAAGAGATCGTACCTGGCAAACAGATTTCTGTTCAAAATTCCCTCTTTCTGCAACCACTGGCGAAAGTGGGTGCAGCCATACCTTTAAAGGTAGAGGAATTTTGCGATCTAATCTGCAAGAAGTTTTGAGTCGCGCCTTTTTTCGAGAGTGGACATAATTGCCTTAACATCCTCCAAAGCCAAACGGGTTTGAGGGTGCTTGTAGGCAATTTCCAACTCGTCGCACAAGCGGATCACGTCTTCAACAGGGACGTTGAAGTCCTCTGCTATTTCTGCGATGGACAGGTCTGCAAAACCCATAATTTTTAGGTCGCTGACAGGTCAAAATTGAGTTGACGGCTATTAACTGAAAGCCGGACAATTTTAGAAAGCGCTGTTAGCTTGTTCTGTTAGTTTGTTCTGAGATTTTGTTTGATCTATCGCAAGCTAACTAACCGCTAACTGCGACTAGGCATTTTTGCCCAGCCTAACTTCAGGGCCAATCAACTTCCGATCAATATCATCCCATTGCTGCGTCGTTATTACCAATAGGACTTGCGCGGGCGGGGTTCAAAACCCGGTGTCTGCGTGAACGTCTCGTTACCAAACTCAATATTGTTGGTAGAAGCCGGGTTTTGAGCAATTCCTCAGAAATTTCCCTCTGTACCCTGCACTCACCAACAGACAATCATCCGGCGCTGCTGCTTAGGGAGAAAGTTTGAAAGCGTGAGTCTGCGGGGGCAAAGCGTGGTTATCGCTGGCTTCGAGGGCGGGGAATTCCGAGCCGGCCAAGAAAGGCTGGGGCTGGTGGAGGCTGATGAGCTGACCCAGAGTTTTCTTTAATTGAGTCCGGGGTACAATCAAGTCTACAAAACCGTGGGCGAAGGAGTATTCGGAAGTTTGATAATTTTCCGGCAGCTTTTCCCGCAGAGTTTGCTCGATTACCCGACCGCCCGTAAAGGCTACAGTAGCTTTTGGCTCTGCAATTATAATGTCTCCCAGCATGGCAAAACTGGCGGTGACGCCGCCGGTGGTCGGGTGGGTCAAAATCGGGATGTAAAGCAGTCTCGCTTCCCGGTGGCGTTCCAGAGCCCCGGAAATTTTAGCCATTTGCATCAAGCTGAGCATTCCTTCTTGCATTCTCGCACCGCCGGAAGCGCAGACAATGATCACGGACAAGCGTTCCCGCGTGGCCTGTTCGATGAGGCGAGTCAGCTTTTCTCCGACAACTGAGCCCATGCTGCCGCCGATGAACTGAAATTCCATGACTCCGAGGGCGACTGGCAAATTTTCTAGTTTGCCGATGCCTGTTTCTACGGCGTCTAGGTGGCCTGTTTTTTCTTGAAATTCTCGGAGTCGATCGCTATATTTTTTTCGATCGCGAAATTTCAGGGGATCAGTGGCGTGCAGTCCTTCGTTAATTGGCACCCAGGTATTGGGATCGATCAATTGCTCGATGCGATCGTCACTGTAAACTCTGATATGATGCCCGCATTCCAAGCAAACCATTTGATTTGCTCGCAGGTCTTTGGTATAACTCAGGGCATCGCAAGCTTCGCATTTATTCCAAAGTCCGTCCGCAATTTCTCGTTCCGGCCGTTCTTGGGAGTTCGGTACTGATTTTCGTCGATTTGCAAACCAATCAAATAAAGACATTAAAACTTGGTAATTGTTAACTGTTGGCTGTTGACTGTTGACTGTTGACTGTTGACTGTTGACTGTTGACTGTTGGCTGTTGTTATTTGTGAGTTGTTAGCTGCTACCAATAACTAATAACTAATAACTAATAACCAATAAGCCATAACAACTGACAATAAATAACAGACTTGACTACTGACTCTTGTCCTCTTCAATTGGACTGATGAGGAGCGATGCTGTCTGCTGGTGTTCTGGAAGAACTTGCAGGGCTGTAGCACTTCCAGCCCCCAAATAAGATGCTATGCCCAAGTCTACAATCCGGGCCGGGATTTCATGAGCAGCTAGGAGCTGCTGCATTAATTCCGCTTCCCAACGAAAGCTAGTAGTTGTAAGTGTAATCCAAGACACGGAACAATTTTACCAATTTTTGAGACAATGTTATGTTCGATCGCGCCTAACTACCTGCTGATCAGAAACTAAAATTCGGGAAAAACAACTGCAAGTAAGTAGATAAGATGGCTTCGCCCCACAGAGCAGTAATTGCTGCACCGAGAGCCAGAAAGGGGCCGAAAGGCATGGGTTGACGCCGATCGAGCAAGCCGAGGGCGATCGCCCCGCCACCGGCAAAAGCCCCGGCTAAACAGGCGATAAATCCCGCTAGCAGCAAGTATTTCCAGCCCAGCCAAGCTCCCATCAAGGCGGCCAATTTGGTATCTCCGGCGCCCATAGCATTCTGCCCCAGTCCGATCGTCCCGGCGAGTCCGATCGCGTCAAACAGCCACAACCCGACAACTGCTCCCAGGATTCCGTCGAGTACCAGATAGTGTACCGAGTCGATCAAACTAAATGTCGGCCACCAACCTTTGGCGATTTGGAAAACCAATCCGAGCACCAAACCCGATCGAGTTAAAGAATTAGGCAAAGTCATTGTATCGCAATCAATCAAAGACAAAGCCAACAGCCAGCTAAACAAAGCCCAAAAACCCAGAGTTTGGACTGTTACGCCAAACCGCCAGAAGATTAACAAAAATAGCAAACCCGTAGCTACTTCCACGAGTGGATAGCGGGCCGAAATCCTACTGCGGCAGTGATTGCAGCGTCCCCGCAGCCACAGCCAACCGAAAACGGGTATATTTTCGTAAGTTCTGAGTTGATTTAAACATTTGGGACAGCGAGAAGGAGGGTGGATCACCGACAAACCCGCAGGCAACCGATAGACTACCACATTTAGAAAACTGCCAATAGCAGATCCGAGAATAAAGACGATCGCCGTGACAAGGCAATTAAAGATAATTTCCATTAATTTGTCTGTTGACTGTTCACTGTTGACTGTTCACTGTTGACTGTTGACTGTTGTCTGTGGTTATTTATTAATTGTTAGATTGTGTCCGGTCAATTACCAATAAGGTTTGTAGTAGGGACTTTAGTCAAAAGTAAAATTATGAGGACTAAAGTTCTCACTACAAACCTATTTTTTGACACTCGTTCGAGCCAACATAAATATTAGTTGTCAATGCCCAATGCCCAATGCCCCATGCCCCATGCCCAATGCCCAATGCCCAATGCCCCATGCCCAATGACCAATTACTAATTATTAATACATTTGAGATTCAATTTCCTCAAAAGTAACAAAACGTTCACCGGGCAATAAAACGGGCTGCGAAGCAAAAATTACCTGACCTCGATCGCTTCCTTGACTGACAACTACACCCGCCGGACGCTGCATCTGCTCGGAATGCACTTTTAGATACATACCATAGGCCGATCTAGCAGCTCGGATCAAATCGGGAGCTAGCAAACTGTGAGTTTCGGAAGTTTCTATCGTGGGTTCGGGGTTTGGTTGGTAGGGGTTCACTGGAAACTTATCATAATAGTATTAAGTCGAGCTATTGGTGTTGCCTCTAGAGCGATCGAACTTACCTTATTTTTTAAGAATAAACTTAGGTGGAAATTATTAATAGATTAACCTACAATCCTCCCTTGGCGGCGATCGAACTGCGGCTGCGATCGCTCCTTTCCGCCCAACTGTACGCTGCTGCGTGGGTAGATCCGTCCCCCGCAACGCTAATGGGGGTTTTCGATCACCTGCGAACTCTGCGCTACATCCTCCACGACTACGTGCCTCGGCCCGTGTCCGAATCTCCGCCCAACCCGGGCGAGGTGCGCTACCAGTGGCAAACAGGCACTTTGTTATTCACGGATTTGGCAGGGTTTACCTCGCTGTTGGAAGCGAATGCGGTCGAGGGGCGCAAGGGAGCTGAAACGCTGCTAGGCGTGATTAACGACTATTTTGCCTCGATGATTGAAATTGTCAGCAAATCGGGCGGGGATTTGCTGGAGTTTACCGGAGATGCGATGCTTGTGCAGTTTCTGTCAGGAGTTTATCAAGAGGATACAGCCAGGGCGGTGCGGGCGGGTTTGCGGATGCAGCGGGCGATGGCTGAATTTGCCAGTATAGAAACGGCGCGGGGTGTTTTGTCTTTGAGGATGCGGGTGGGCATCCACTGCGGTCGCTATATTAGTGCTGACATCGGTACCCCGCTGCGGATGGCTCACGTACTGCTGGGGCACTCAGTCCAGCAAGCCAAGCAAGCTGAGGGCTCTGGAACTGTGGGGCGGGTGTGTGTGACTGAAACTGCTAGAGAGTCTTTGGGAGAGCAATTTCGTTTTGAACCCGGGAAACAAGGTTATTTTTTGGTGGCGGACGATTTCACGGACGCTCAACTCGGAGAGTATGATATCACTTTGACTGGGCGGCGGATGCCGAGTTCGGTATTGCTCGATCGCAGCGTTGCGGGCTTGGTAAAAGAAATCGGCGAAGCTGTGAATCGGCTTGAACCCCTTGCTAGTTATATTCCCAAAACTATCCTGAGACTGCTGGTGGAAAATGCAGACAGGCGCAAAATCCCGCCGGATTTTCCTGAACCGACGGTGATGTTTGTCAACTTGATTGGTTTACCGGAGTCTGTGGACAAAGCTTCGCCGGAGGAAGAAGTCAATCTGGTAATGGGTTTTTCTCGGGTGTTTGCGTCGATCGATGCTGTAGTGTCAGCTAAAGGGGGCGTGTTGCAAAAAGTAACGGCGCACTTAGATGGTTCGGATATGCTGATTTATTTTGGCGTGCCCGACGCTCACACGGATGACGCCAGCCGCGCGGCTAGTGCGGCGATTGCGATCCGAGATATTATTGCAGGTTTGCCTCTGGTAATTATCGCGGGTGAAGAAGTAAAAGTAAGCTGTCAAATTGGGCTGTCCCGGGGGCCTGTGTTTGCTGCTGAGGTTGGGGAACCGCGAGGGCGCAGGGAGTTTAATATCCTCGGCGATACGGTGAATACGGCGGCTCGGTTGATGAGCAAGGCGGGGGAAAACCAAATTTTGATTGGTGAAAGGGTGTTTGGGTCGATCGAGCTAAACTTCATTTGCGAGGCTTTGGGATCTGTTGCTCTGAAGGGGAAATCTGCTCAAACTCCGATTTTTGCTTTGCAAGGTGCAAAAGGGGAGAAGGGGAAAGGGGGCGTTTAAATAACTTTGCGGGGCAATAGTCGTGCAGGTTTTATGGTTCACAAAGGCAAGTACAGCACAAGCGTTTTCCACTGTGACTACTAAATGTTATTTTGATAATTTTTTACGATACATCACGATCAAAACCGCCACTTCGTCAGAGGAGTTCCGGTTGCATAGGAATGATTTAACCGCAGAGAACGCAGAGAGAGATGAATAATTCCCATGAAGGACGGATTTGATATCACTCGCAGATCCTAAATTCCGATCGATACTTCACCGTTCCGCTGCAATCCTGCAAAGCTCCACTTTCTAACTCCCACACCATAAAAGCCTCATCGGGTACATCATCTTCACATCCCAAATTCTTTCTACTAGCAGGAACGAACCCGAAACGCTAATAGAAATCTGGATGACCAAGCACAACCACTGCTTGAAACCCCGATCCCCCGCACTCTTTTAAACCCTGCTGGATCAGCAGTGTTCCTATACCTTGCCGCTGATAGTTGGGAAGAACTGCGACTGGTGCCAACCCCAGAATCGACAAATTGCTAGAACATTTTCCGGCGACAACCGGACTGAAGAAAAGGTGTCCGACAATGCGATCGCATTGTACCGCAACGAAGGAAAATGTAGATGCAATTCCCCGCAATTGATCGACTAAGTTAGCCTCATTTTCTCGCCCGAATGCCGCAATATTAATGTTGCGAACAGCTTCTATATCTTCAGGATTTTCGGTACGGATATCCATAGCTTAGATTAATGGTTGTGCGGCCGCTCTGGCAGAAGAATTACTACAGAAACTGTTTCTATCTTTCGAGCGCAATATTAATCAAATTATAGCGCCCCTGAAGCTTTTTTTATTTTTTTAAACTATATATTTTTGGCCACCCATTATACAACGACTTGCAGATAAATGTCAAATCTTCGCCCAAATCGATCGCTGCCAATCTGCACGCCCGATGCGAAACCGCTTAACCGTCATTATTGCGGTACAAGCTGACCGGAAGACAATCGCTTAATGCCCTCCATTGCTGTAGTTTCTCCGGCTTTGTCACCGCCCTCACGAGCAATTTTTAAAGCTCCCTCGTAGGATTCGAGAGCTTTAGCAGATTGACCGAGACTTTCATGAATTGCGCCCATGTTGTTGAGCAAGCGTCCGATACTTGTCTTGTCGCCGATGGCTTCTAACATCGGTATTGCTTGCTGAAAATAGATCAGCGCTTGAGTATCTTTGCCGAGTTTGCGAGAGGTAAGTGCCATGTTGTTGAGGAGGCGACCGACGCCAGCCCTGTCTCCGATTTCCCGACGAATTGCTAAAGCTTGGTGGTAAAATTCCATCGCTCTATTAAAGTCGCCGATGTTGTAGTAGACGCCGCCCATGTTATTGAGGGTACGGCCTAAATCGCGGCGATCGCCCTCAACAGTGCGAATCGTGCGCGCTTGCTGGTAAAATTCGATCGCTTTGGCGTAATTGACCTGTTCTGCGTACACGGCCGCAATGTTGTGAAAAGACTCTGCTATTTCAATTTTGTCGTTGGCTGTTTTGGCAAGTTCCAAAGCTTCTTGGTGCAGTTTCATCGCTTCGGAAAAATTGTCTGCAACCCGGTTGACGAAACCGATGAGATTGAGAGTGCGCGCGATACGAGACCCTTCGCCGATTTCTCGGTGAATGACTAAAGCTTGGCGCAAAACTTCCAAAGCTTTGGGCTGCGAACCCATTTCGGCGTAAACTTCCCCCATATTATTAAGTGTTTCTCCGATTCCCGGTTTGTCGCCTAGTTGCTTGCGAGTTGCCAAAACTTGCTCAAAAGTCTCGATTGCTTCTCGAAACAAACCCTCACGGTGCTGTTTTACTCCTGTTTCAAAGAGTTCGTCTGCTTGCGTTTTGGGGTCTGTTGCTTGGGCGCGATCGCTAGCTTGGGCGAGCCTCGCATTTATAATTGGGGCATAAGCCCGAGCGTCTGAAATTGCCAGCAAGCTGAGTGCGGGCGATAAAACAATACTTATAGCTGCGAGATAGCTGAAGTGGTAAGAGCGGCAGTACACCGATCGAGTCCTCCAATAGCTAAGTGATAACTATTAAGATAGAGCTTTTTGGGGTGTTCCTGCCGAATTTTTTCTCAATCCCTAGGTTCTGACTGGGTTTTTGTCTTGCCAGACTGCCATAATCAGCGGCATATTGTTGAGAGCGGATATGACAGCAAAGTTTTTGCTGGGTGGAAGCGATGCTTTTTCAGGGCTTTGCAAGATGATGTCCTGTTGGTCAAGCGTGATCCAAGCAATTCCTGACAAAACTTGAATTTCTCGATGAGTTTGAGGCACTTTGTATACCTCGTTTTCCATCAGGATAATGCGATCCTCTTCGAGGGCTCCGCTAACGGGCGCTGCACATTCGGAAGATATTTGAAGCATAGCATCTCCTACTTGGTAATTGGTAATTGCTAATTGGTAATTGCTAATTGGTAATTGCTAATCGAGGACTGTATGTCACTTCATTTCCACGCAAACCACACACTATTGGCAATAACGCCGATCGAGCCAAGCGCGCATTTCATCATCAGTTGCCACACAGGTAGAGCGACCTGTAGCTCGATCGCAACCGTGCCACCAAGTGTTACCATAGCGATCGCACGTCTGCCAAATTCTCATTTCGTCCTCACCAGAAACGATGTAGAGCAAAAACTGCCCAATTTTATTTATAGCTGAAAAGAGAGATTGCCCTTTTTGTATTTCGGATGGTTTTGTTCGCTCGGTAATCGCAAAAAACATCATTATCCGGGGTTCTATCCAATTTTTGTAAGTAGACATAGCCAACACCTTAAAGTGATAACTCCTACAAATATTGCACTACTAAAATTACAAAGAATAGCTTTTAACTGCAATGTTTTCATCGCAATTACAGCACAATATTGTTGTCGTGCAAGTTTTGTAAAAGTCTATCTGTTACCTGATAAATTAACCTTAACTCTGCGGCTATTGACAATCAAAGCATTGCTTGCATAGGTTGTATGAATAAAATCGATAGATCGATCTAAGGCCTTGTGACAATTTGGGTACTACTGGCATAAACGCTATGAACGAAATCAATACGCGGCGGATGAAACTATCTCAGATTCAAGCTTTGATAGCTGTAGCAGACTGTGAAAACTTTAGCGAGGCGGCTTTGCAATTGGAACTGTCCCAATCCGCCGTCAGCCACGCCATCGCCTCTTTAGAAACAGAATTGGGAGTGCAATTGTTCCACCGGGGGCGACACGGTGCTCAACTGACGCCAGTGGGGGAAAGGGTGGTGAGTCACGGGCGTCAAATAGCCTGCGCCTTAGAAATGATGGTCAAAGAAGCGGATTTAGAAAAAGGTTTGCAGGGAGGCCAGGTACGGATAGTTTCTTTTCGGAGTGTCGCAACTCATATCCTACCGGGTATTATTGCTAAATTTCGCAGTTGCTTTCCCAAAATTGCGGTCAGCATTACCGAAGTTTATTATACTCGAGCTGTGGAAGAGGCATTGCGATCGGGCAAAGCGGACATCGGCTTTGTCTCTCTTCCCATCTCTGATGAATTTGAAACTAGAGAAATTTTGCGGGATAAATATGTTGTGTTGCTGCCGCCGAATGGACAATGTAAAAGTGCTAAAATTACCTGGGAAGAATTAGCGAACTATCCCCTGATTTTGCAGCCTGCAGAAAATTCTTGTTCGATACCGCTTCGCAAATATTTGACAACTTCGGGGTTTCCCTTAAATATCGGTTATGAACTCAGCGAAGATTCAACTATTGTCAGTATGGTGATGCAAGGTTTGGGTACAGCAATTCTTCCCCGTTTGGCGGCGGAACCGATACCTGCTTCGGTAAAAGTTTGCAGTTTGCCGGCGGATTTTGAGAGGGTAATTGGGGTGGCTGTTTTGAGGGATGCGCTGTTAGTTCCGGCAGTATTTGCGTTTTTGGATGTAGTTAAAAGTGCGATAGAGGTTGATAGTGAGGGCGATTTTCCGATTAATCCTTCATGAGAGACCTAAGTCAGTTGTTATTGGTTATTGGTTAGATTGGGATTTTGTTACCGCAGATATCAGCAGATGAACACAGATGAACGCGGATGGGATTTTATCTGCGTATATCTGCATTCATCTGCGGTTAAAAAAAAATGGTCTAAAATAGTGCGATCACTGATTTCCTACTTCATGCGCTTAGCTACAAGACTAGAACTATCACCTTGGTGGAATTTTATTCGACCGTCTACGGAGTTTTTATCCTTTAATTTGAGCCAACCGCTACCAGATGCAGGATCGTTCTCATCATTACCGTCCCATGTAAACTCAAATCGCTGATCCTTTCCATCTTTTACGACTTCGCCGTCAATTTCACCTGATACTAAACCGAATTGAAATTCTCCTGAACCTGTTGGTTCAATCTCTATATACGCTTCCACCTCCATGTCCAAATAATCACTATCCCACATTGCCATCTCTGTGATCCGCCATTTACCGCTATATTGCATTGCTTTCATCCTCCACTTGTATTAATATTCGCCATCTCTCTCACCCAGTTGCGGAAATTCACCTCTGCTTCTACCTCATCTAACTGCGCTGCTGCCAAAAATTCGTAGAGCTTGGACTTGGGGAGAATCGGAAAAGTGGGGCTGGCAGATACTTCCAAATACTCAGAGTTTTCTAGCTGATAAATTCGCCATTCTCTACCATTGTACCGCCAAAACTCCGGTACTCCCATACTAGCATAGAGAGCTGGCTTATCAATATCAGTATGGGTGATATCTACTTCTACGACTAAATCGGGTGGCGGATCTGTGGCTAAATCTACTGTACGACCGGCGACGAGGGGTTGATTTTGGATGTAATAGGCATTATCTGGTTCTGCACCGCGCTCTAAGTCCGATCTATCTAAGGTTGTCGAACCCATTGTTTTAATCTTCAAACCTAGCTCTACAGCCAAAATAATAATCAGTCGTTCGATTAAGCGTGCTGAAAATTCGTGTTCTTCTAAAGGCATGGTAATTTCTAAAATTCCTCGATCGAATATCAATGTAGCCGATCGGTTATCACCCAAAATCTGTAGCATTTGTTGATAACCCTGCCAACTAATATTTCTCAACAATACTCGCTTTTCGCCTATGAGTAACGGTGGTGCGATCGGCGCAACAGAAATCATATTTTTTACTTCCAGCTATGAGATTTATAAGATAACATAAGGAACAGGCAAGATGCCTGTTCCACAACTAACAAATTATTGATTGTGGAACAGGCCTTAGCGGGTGACAACGTACCTATAATGCTTGCTGCATAAAGGATAGAGCCAAGAAGCCGCGCTGAAAATAGAGA